>DATIEH010000385.1:0-9872 GCA_035455905.1 Binatia bacterium
TGTCGAGCTCGTTGTATACGCGAGTGACACCTTCCATTTGGCTCTTGACGTCGTCCACGTAATTCCTCCTTAAATTGCTTGCGACGAACAATTCAATATTGTAACTACCACAAATCATGGATGGGGTTGGAACACAAGCAGAAACGATGCAGCAGTAGCAAATGGCCAACGACGAATGAACCGTTAACGAAATTTTCGCAGCGGTTTTGTTTCATTGTAGTTCAATGACGGATGAGGTGACTAACGTGAACGAGATTCGAAGCATCGGCATTGCCAGCCCACGCGTGGAGGGCGAAGAAAAAGTTAGCGGCTCAGCAATCTATGCAGAGGACATCGCGCTGCCGGAGATGCTGTGGGCGAAAGTTCTGCGCAGTCCCGTCGCACATGCTCGCATAAAAAAAATCGATATCACTCAAGCGGAAAAATTTCCCGGCGTAAAAGCCGTAATCACTGGCGCCGATCTCACGGGCGTCAAAATCGGCAAAAAGATCGTCGATATGCCGATCATTGCCGAGACCGTGGTTCGCTACATCGGTGAAAAAGTAGCCGCCGTGGCTGCGGAAACCGAAGCGATAGCCGAAGCAGCATTGGATCTGATCGATGTCGAGTATGAAAATTTACCGGTGTTGACGGATCCGTTGAAGGCCGCGCAGCCGGAAGCGCCACTGCTCCATCCCGAAGTCGCTCAATATAAGGGCTTACTCCACAAGATCGACGTCCCAAGCAACGTCTTCGTTCACCTGAGATGGAAAAAAGGCGAAGTCGAGGAAGGTTTCCGGCAGTCCGACGAGGTCATCGAGAATACATTTACAGTGCCAGCCGTGCATCAGGCATACATCGAACCGCATGCGTCGGTGGTACGATTGAGATCTGACGGCGGCGCGGACATTTGGTCCTCGAACAAAAGCCCGTTTGCCCTGCGCGAGCAACTCGGTAACGCGCTGCAAGTTCCAGCCGCCAGTCTTATCATTCATCCGTGCTATGTCGGTGGAGATTTCGGCGGCAAAGGCGACGGCAACGATGTCGCCGTTTGTTATGCTCTCGCGAAGGCGAGCGGCCGACCGGTCAAGCTGGTGATCGATTATACGGAAGAACTCACGGCGGGAAATCCGCGCCATGGCGCCGTGATCAAGGTGAAAACGGGCGTGAAGAAAAACGGTATCTTGATCGCCCAGCACGTTGAATTCATCTTCGACAGCGGCGCTTACGGCGCTTACCGGCCGCAAGGATTCTTAGTGGGCGCGCACGACGCGCCGGGTCCCTACCGGGTGCCCAACTGCCTGGTGGAAGAAAAGTACGTCTATACAAACAAAATGCCGTGCGGCTATATGCGGGCCCCGGGCCACCTGCAAGCGATGTTTGCCTGCGAGAGCCAAACGGATCTGGTCGCGCGCCATTTGCGCATGGATCCCGTGGAGTTTCGGCGTATGAATTTTATGCACGACGGGGATACGGCACCGCTCGGCGAAGTGATCGCCCATGTCAAAGCGACTGAAACATTGATGAAAGCGGTGGATGCTTCGGGATACGGCCGGCCCAAACAAAAGAATCGTGGCCGCGGCTGCGCGATCGCGGATTGGGTTTCCAAAGGTGGCGAGTCCTACGCCTTCATCAAAATCGACAGCGATGGCGTGGTGACGCTATCGTCCGCGGTAACCGATACGGGGCCCGGTGTCTTCACGATGATGCGGCAGATCGTCGCCGAAGAACTGAAAGTTCCGCTCGACTCCATCCGAGTCCAGATGCTCGATTCATGCGATGTGATCAAAGATACCGGCGTGCGCGGCAGCAGCAGCACGCGGGTGCACGGCAGCTCCGCTCTCGATGCGGCACAAAGGGCGCGGGAAGAAATTTTGCGCATCGCGGGACAGGTCATGGAAGCCGGCCTCGACGAACTGATCTTATATGACGGCGGCGTAACTCACGGACGAGCCGAACGGCGCATGAGCTATGCCGAGATTGTCAGCGCTAATGGCGGACCGCTCATTGCCGAAGGGCACTACGTCAATATGGCGGATGGTCCGGAAGCTTCGCTCGTGGCTCAGGTCGCCGAGGTGGAAGTCGACAGTGAAACCGGCGAAGTGCGCGTCAGGGAGCTCACTACGGCGCACAACACGGGGCGAATCTTGAATCCTTTGACCCATCAGGGCCAGATCGACGGCGCGGTGGTGATGGGATTGGGCTATGGCGTAATCGAAAACCTGGCTTACGACGAAAGCGGTAAGGTTCTGGCGGCGAATTTGGGTGAATACAAAATTCCGAACATCAAGGATATTCCGCCGCTAAGAACGACGATTTTAGCCTCCGATTTCGGTAGCGGCCCATACAACAGCATGAGCATCGGCGAAACTGCGTTGATTCCGACGGCCCCGGCGATCGCGAACGCGATTGAGGACGCCGTGGGCGTGCGCATTAAATCATTGCCAATCACAGCGGAAAAAATCTTGCACGCGCTCAAGGCACGGTAACGAACAGCGCATTTCAGTCCGCTCGAGGGCGGCAAAAGGCTCAATAGACCAGGACTCGGTGTAGGATCACGGTCGGTCTTTGAAATGCGGCATGACTTTCGTGGCGAAAGCTTCGACGGTTTCGCCATAGACTTTCCGCGCGGGAGTCAGCATGAGGTGGCTCACGCCGGCGAGTTTCAGCTCTTCGATTCTCTCGATGCATTCCTGCGCGTTGCCGGCGATCGAAAAACGGCGCACGAGGTAATCGTTGACGAGCTCGGGGTCGACGCGCTCTTCCATTGGCTTCATCACGTCGAAGGCGTCCATGAAACGCTTGACCCCGGCGAGTTCCCCGGCGGGAACAGTTTCGAAGGTGAAGCGGAAATTGTGGTGCGCACGATTCGCAATGCGGTTGCGCACGATGCGTCGCGCCTCGTCGCCATTGTCCCGGACACAGAGCATACCGGCAGCGATGATGCGGACGTCACGTTCTTGTCGTCCCGTCTCTTGCGCACCTTTCCGGATCTGTTCCTGCGCCCATGTATAAACGCGGAGGTCGAATCCCGTGCCGAGGATCACGCCGTCGGCTGAGCGTCCTGCGAGCTGCAAACCCTTTGGCCCTTCGGCTGAAACGTACACGGGCGCCGGCTTGTTGATCGTAAATCCGATAGCCACCTTTCCAGTCGGAAATGTAGCGGCATTCCCTTGCACGAGATGGCGGATTAACCGCACCCCCTGTTCGAATTCTTTCAAGGGCGTGGCTTTGAGGCCTTGCGTGTACACCGGACCGTCGCCAGTGCCGATGCCAAGAATGGCGCGGCCTTTGGAGATTTCGTTGAGAGAGGCGGCGGCGCCGGCAAGTACCGTCGGATGGCGGAAAACCATGTTCGTAACTGCGATCCCCAGCAATACGCGTTGAGTGATCATCGCACAGCTGGCAAGCGTCTGAAACGAATCGATGGAGCTCAGATGGCTCTCGCCCAGAAAAATTCCATCATAGCCGAGTTCTTCGGCTCGGCGGGCGCGCTGGTGAATTTGATCAATGTTTTTGACGCCGCCGTGAAGACTGTGCAGGCTGAATTTCATGAGAAGACACCAGTAGGGGTGCAGCATGCTGCGCCCGATCGATTCAGTGGTGGAATGTCACCAAGCCGCAGCCGGTCGCCCACGGCACGACCGGCTCGTAAGCAATTAGCTCCGCTTTCCAGCCTTCTACCGCGCCGGCGAGCGCAATCCAGGTTCTGATTTCGTGCCCGCCGGAGCCGGCCTCACGGCCTATTTCCTCATGGGTATACCGTGTCAATCTTGCGTGATCACCAGCTGTCAAATTTTGCAGAAATGTTTTATCAAACGGAATATTGATTTTGCCGTGCTTGGCTTCGCCCGGCCAGTGGGACAATCCACCGGTGGCGATGATCGCGATACGCTTGGAATGTTGGTCCAATGATCGGCCGAGAAATTGACCGAACGCGAAGCAGCGTTTTGCTGTCGGCATCGGCGGCGTCAGCGCATTCAGGATCACCGGCACGACTGGGATCGCGAAATTCGCATTCAGGAAGTGGAGCGGCAAAAATGTCGCATGGTCAAACAGCAGTTCGTCGGAGAACGTCGGATCGAATCCGCCATGTAGACAGGCATCGATGATCTCGTTCGCGAGTTCCGCATCTCCGGGGACTCGCGCTTTTGGAATTCTCAGCCATTCTTCGATGGGACCGTCGTAATGGTCGGCGCGGCCGATGCAGAAGCTCGGCATGCTGTTTAGAAAAAAATTGGCCCAGTGTTCAACCGTGAGCGCGACGATGACATCGGGCTTGGATTCGGCAAGCCTAACCCCGAGCTTGTGATAATTCTCAAGAAAGTTATCGGCTTGCTGCTTAGGCGCGGCTTCCGTCCAAGCGGTCATTCCCGGAGCATGGCTGGCGGCACAAGCGAAGACAATCGGCATAATTCACTCCAACCCCTTGAGCGCTTTCGCATAATCTTCATTGGAAAGTTTGTGGAGCAATGTGAATGGCCGTAGCAGCAGCGAGTGGACACCCATACTGTAGAGCGCGCGCACATCGACGTCGAGAGCGGCTTTCGACTCCGCCTCGGTCAGCTCATAATTTTTGACGAACGCGGCTGGATCTTGCCGATAACGTTCGCGCTGCGCTGCATCGCGGTTTACGTGGTAGATAAATTTTTGCAACTGGTACAGGCTCATCAATCAATCCAGCTTCTGATGCAGCCAGGCGATTATGGTCTTAAATATGTTAGGAATCGAACCCATGTGGCCGCCCGGGAAAAGTCGGATCGCTTTGGGATTGCCGTGTTCCAGCAGCAAATATAAATCCTCCAGCGGTACCTGCTTGTCTTCTTTGCCATTGACGATCAAGAGCGGCGCGCACGGTTTGTCGAGCCAGCCTTGGTCGAGCAACGACAAGGCCGGCATCACCCGACAGAGCTCCTCGAAGGTTTTCTTGCCGAATAGATTGGCACGCGCTTCGATCAAATCAAACAGATAAGAATCGGCGTGCCGTGAGCGCTCCTGCCATTCGGGTTGGAAAAAATAATGAATGCCGCCACCCCAGTTCACCGCGGCGCGAAGCTTTTCAGGAGCGATATGCGCGAGCTTGGTCGACCAATAACCGCCGAAGCTGGCGCCGACAACCGCGATTTTGTCTCGATCGACTTCCGGGCGGTTGAGCAAGTAGTCCAGAACGGCAAGGTGCACTTGGTGCGCGTCGGGGCCGGCGCGCATCGGGCATTCTCCGGTGCCGGGGCTGTCGATGATAAAACATCCCCAACCTTCTTTAACGAAAGCCTCGCCAAAGGAATGGCGCTCCTCTTTCCAGTTATCGATGCCGCCCCAGTGCATGATCATCGGTGCCGGTTGTTTTGCCGGTAGTCGTAAGTGACCGACAATCATTGTGTCCTGGAACGGAATCGACACAGGTGCGACAGGAATATCGAAATACTTGGATGCCGCCAAAAACATCTCGCGGGTCTTTCTATAGCCGTGAATTTTGCCGGGCGTGCTTGGAAATGGATGACGCGCGATGCCGTAATAGCCATACGATTTTAAAAATGCCGCTTTTGCCTCAGTTCGGTTGCCGGCTTTTTCGGCAACGTTTGCCCTTCCTTCCCAACGTGCGCCCAAGTCATTCCAAGCTGCAGCCCAGGCTTCCCCTTCAAAAGTTTTCATTTTTGCCAGGGCCTCTTCGGCCTCGGTTTGATCCGCATGGAGAAAAGGCGCGCGGCGGCCGATTCGGTCGCGAATATCTTTTTTTACTTCATCCGGAGTGCGCGCTTGAGACATGGTGGAAGACCTCCGACCGCGAATTGTATTCCGCTTTGCCAGTCGCGTCGGCAACGTTTGGACGCGTGATTCTCGCCATAAAGGATGCATGCGGGATTGTCAAATGAAATGGCTCTAAAGTGAAAACGATTTTGTTTTCGACTCGCGGCAAAAGGTGTTGACGTTTAGACACCACCGTGTCATGCAATGAACTTATCAGTCCTTTACAAGCTGATTTTTTCCGGTATAGATTCTCAATCTTGTCGCGGAGCAAATCATGACCGGGATCATCGACGGCAAAGCGGTCGCGAAAGAAGTCCAAAAACAAATCAAAGAAGAAGTCGAAGGTCTCGAGCGGCGCTGGGGTTTGGCGCCGGGATTGGCGGTGGTTGTGGTCGGAGATGATCCCGCGTCGCATATCTACGTGCGCAACAAAGAAAAAGCTTGTAAAGAAGTCGGTATAAAGTCCTTCGAGCATTTGCTGCCTGCGACCATCTTGGAAAAAGAATTGCTGTCGCTGGTCCAGCAATTGAATAAGGACAAAAACGTCCACGGTATTCTGGTGCAATTGCCGCTGCCACCGCACATCCGCGCGGAAAAAGTTCTCGAAGCGATTTCGCCCTACAAAGACATCGATGGGTTTCACCCGATGAGCCAGGGGATGCTGATGCTCGGGGCTGACGGCTTCCGGCCATGTACTCCCATGGGCATCATGAGACTATTGGCGGCGGTGGGTTGCGATCCGAAGGGAAAGAACGCGGTGGTTGTCGGGCGCAGTAGTATCGTCGGCAAACCGGTCGCGCTCATGTTGCTCGAAAAGCATGCCACCGTAACGATTTGTCACTCGAGAACCGTTAGTCTGCGCGATGAAGTCGGTCGTGCCGATATCCTGGTGGTGGCGATCGGCAAAGCTGGGCTGGTGCGCGGTGATTGGATCAAGCCGGGAGCCGTGGTGATCGATGTAGGGGTGAATCGGTTGCCGAGTGGAAAATTATCCGGCGATGTCGAATTCGAGACGGCGAAGAACCGGGCCTCTGCAATTACGCCGGTTCCGGGCGGTGTCGGCCCTATGACCATCTGCATGCTGCTTTACAATACACTCAAAGCGGCTAAATACTCCCTACAACGAGATCATTGATCCACTGTTCTTATTGCTATTGTGTCGCCGGGACTAAAAAGAACTCCGCTTTATGCGGCGCATCGCCGAGCGGCCGCAAGAATGGTGGAGTTTGCCGGTTGGGAAATGCCGGTCCAGTATCAAGGCGTCATTCACGAGCATCTGGCGGTGCGTCGCCACGCGGGACTCTTCGATGTGAGCCACATGGGCGAAATTGAACTCCGCGGCGCCGACGCCCTGGAATTTAGCCAGCGAATGACCGCCAACGACGTGGCGCGGATGCGTGTCGGTCAAGCGCAGTATAATCTGTTGCTGAACGAGCGCGGCGGTATCGTCGATGACGTGATCTTCTATCGTTTGGCAGCGGACACGTTTCTGATTTGCGTGAACGCCGCAAATACTGAAAAGGATTTCATCTGGATACATAAGCATGCTGTCGGAGCAGCCGTCGCAGTTGAAAACGTCAGCGCGAGATATTGTCAGCTAGCGTTGCAAGGACCGCGCGCACAAAGTATTCTCTCGCCACTGACGAGCCTCGATCTACGAACTCTGAACTCATTCCATTTTGATTTTGCCGACGTCGCGGCGATTCGCTGCTTGGTGGCGCGAACGGGTTACACAGGAGAAGATGGATTCGAACTTTACTGCGACGCGACAGCCGGAGCTCGATTGTGGGACGCGCTACTCTCGGCAGGAGAGTCAGATCAATTGATACCCGCAGGACTTGGCGCGCGCGATACACTCAGGCTGGAGAAAGCTTATCCGCTATATGGGCACGAGCTCGACGACGATATCACTCCGCTCGAAGCCGGTCTCGGATGGGTGACCAAGTTTTCCAAGCCAACATTTCTCGGGCGCGAAGCGCTCGTTGAGCAAAAAAATCGCGGATTGGGACGCAAACTAGTCGGTTTGGAGTTGCTCGCGCCGGGAATTGCCCGGGCCAATTACGAATTACAAAAGCAGGGTCGAGCCATTGGTCGGATTACCAGTGGCACGAAGTCGCCGTCACTGGGAAAATCCATCGCGCTGGGTTACGTCTCATTCGAAGACTCCGAAATCGGCAACCATGTCGATGTGAATGTGCGTGGCCGAAGTGTCCCGGCTAAAATCGTCCCGGTACCGTTTTACAACCGCTAAGCAAGGCAAGGCGCTCTAAGGAGGTCAGCAATGGAGTTTCCCGAAGGACTAAAATATTCGAAAGAACACGAATGGGTCCTGGTGGAGGGTAAAACCGCCACGATTGGTATCACCGAGTACGCCCAGGAGGAGCTCGGCGATATCGTCTATGTCGAGCTGCCCGAGATTGGGGAGAAAATCGTTAAAGATGATCCATTTGGCGCCGTCGAATCGGTGAAAGCGGTTTCCGATGTCTATGCGCCGGTGAGTGGAAGCGTGCTGGAGGTCAATGATGTGTTGCCGGACAATCCGGAGACTATCAATGACGATCCTTACGGCGACGGTTGGATGATCCGCGTGGATCTGACCGATCCCGATGATCTCAAGGATCTAATGGATGCTGAAGAATACGCGGAATACGTGGCCCAACAAAAAGAAGAAGAGGATGAAGAAGAAGACGAAGAAGATTCCGATGAAGAGGAAGAAGAAGACGACGAGGAGAAATAGCCCGAGCCCATGCGCTATACTCCGCATACCTCCACTGATCGCGAGCAGATGCTTCGCGCCATCGGCATCGACTCAATCGAGGCTCTTTACCAGCACGTTCCCGCGACTCTCCGACAGCACTCCAAGATCAACCTTCCCGAAGGCGTTTCCGAGTTTGCGGTCCGCCAGCGCCTAGCTGGCCTGGCGTCGCATAATGCGACACCCCCCGACTGGAGCTTGTTTCTCGGCGGCGGCATCTATCATCATTTCATACCAAGCGCGGTGGACGCGATCATTTCACGCGCGGAGTTCGCCACTTCCTACACGCCCTATCAGCCGGAAGTGAGTCAGGGCACACTGCAAGCGCTGTTCGAATATCAGACATTGATTTGCCAGCTCACCGGAATGGAAGTTTCCAATGCGGCGGTCTACGACGGCGCCTCTGCTGCCGCGGAAGCGGTTTTGATGTCCCGGCGGATTCAATCTTCGACGCGGCGACGGGTGCTGATCTCGAGAGCCCTGCATCCGCACTATCGCACGGTCGTCGCCACCTACCTCCGAAATTTACCGCATGTGGAGCTGGAAGAGATTCCGTTTGCTGCAACCGGCGCAACCGACACCGAAGAGCTCGCGCGGCGAATCGGTGATCAGACGATTTGCGTCGTGCTCGGCTATCCCAATTTTTTTGGCGTGATCGAGGATCTAGGCCCCGCCAAGGCGGTATGCTCGAAGACCGGCGCCCATCTGATTTCAGTGACCACAGAACCGCTATCACTTGCTGTACTGAAAGCTCCCGGAGAATTTGGCGTCGATATCGCGGTGGGCGAAGGACAAAGTCTCGGTGTGCCGATGAGCCTCGGCGGACCAGCATTTGGTTTTTTTGCCTGCCAGAAGAAGTTCGTCCGCAGTATGCCCGGACGCCTGGTGGGTGAAACGGTCGATTGCGAAGGGCGCCGCGGATTCGTTCTCACTCTCGCCACGCGTGAGCAGCATATTCGCCGTGAAAAAGCGACGTCGAATATCTGTACCAGCGAAACCCTCTGCACGCTCGCGGCAACGGTGTTCATGTCTCTGCTCGGAAAGAGCGGCTTGCGAAGCTTGGCCGAAACGAATGTTTTGCGCGCTCATGATGCTTTTGCGCGGCTGCAAAAGACGGCGAAGCTGGAGGCGGTTTTTAGCGGGCCCGTTTTCAATGAGTTCGTGTTGCGCGCCCCCGATGTAGAGCGCTTATTTGCCCAATGCGCGGAGCACAAGATCGTGCCCGGCATCCTATTGAAGGATTATTATCCGGAACTCGCCGACAGTTTCCTGATGACTGTCACCGAGATGAATCAGCGAGAGGAGATCGAGCGGCTTGTCCAAACCGTCGGTCAATAACCAGCGCTCTCGAGCGCGTGCGCCGAAGCTGATCTTCGAGACCGGCTCTCCG
>DATIEH010000386.1:0-7485 GCA_035455905.1 Binatia bacterium
AAACAATCACCTGTAGTATCATCTATTTACGGGTACTAAGAGAATTGCTAATCCCCGTGTCGGGTGGGTTTCATTTTGTCGCCTTGTGACCGGCCCGCGCCATGTTCACGGCGTGCTGAAACCGGCGTGCCGGGCGATCCATTTAAAAAAATACCGCTCGGGCGCGCGACGATGAAAACTGCGCTTCCGAAGCGCGCTTTGAGGCGCTCCGGCCGTCGCCCCCCTTCGAAGTCTTGCGAAAAGCTTACTTGGTCGCCGCGCCCGGTCCTTCCCGCTCGATTGCGTGCAGGTAACTCATGTCCAAAAACGACTGCGCCGGCGCTGCGTCTTTGATCTTGCCATCTTCTTTCAGGACATCGATGATCGACTGAACCGCGCCGGGCACAACGTAGGGATATTCTGGATGCAGGCCGTTCAGAGCGTCGTAACGCCGCTTCGAGGCGGCTTCGTCTTTATCGCGATAATATTTCGCAAGAATTTCGGTGGTCTTTTTCGGATCAGTCTTAACGAAGCGTATCGTCTCCACCACGCTGCGCAAAAATCTAACAACCGTCTCGCGATGACTGCGGGCGTACGATTCGGTCGTGACAATGCCGCTGCCGAGAAAATCAATGTTTTCCGTTTCGGTAAGGATCCGCAATCCAAAGCGGTCGACGTAAAGTTTATCAGTGCTGTTCAGCACGGTCGCGTGAATCGCTCCGGACGTGATCGCGCCGAGGCGCGCGGGAACGTCACCGACCTGAATGAATGTAACGTCTTTGTTGGGCCGAAGATTGAACTGTTTCAGCCCCAGGCGCATGCCGTAGTCAGAGGTCGTGCCGAATACCCCGATGCCGACTTTTTTGCCAATCAGATCTCTGGGCGTCCTGATCGAAGGATGCACGACGATCATCTGACCCAACCGGTTCAGGCCGCCGATCACGACCAGATCGGCGCCGGAAGTCCGCGCTTGAATGGTTTGCGGGCCGCCGACGAAGCCGAATTGCACGTCTCCTCCGAGAAGAGCCGATATCGAACGGCCGGCGATGTAAATAGCTTCCGTACCGAGACCATTGCGTTCGAAGATGCCGGCTTGCACGCCGAGGGGGAAGATGACCTGTGTGAGACTCGGTGAGCCGTAGGATGCTTTTCTGGTTTGCGTCTGCGCGACTGGCGGTAACGCCAGGGCCAGGAAGAAAACTGGCATGATCAGCCGTATCATCGCGAATTTCACCACTGAACTGCTCGTCAATTTGCGCCGTAAAGCCGAGCGCAATTGTCCCAAAGGATCTTTTTTTTCGATTGCTCGCCGATAGGGATCGACAAAAATTCATCGAGCGCATGGGGCCAGCGGCAATCGATGTGCGGATAGTCGGTTGAGATCACGATGTTGTCGTCTCCCAAATACTCGATCACATTTTTGACCAGCACCTCGTCAACATCGACCGAGATGAAGCACTGCTGTCTGAAGTAGTCGCTCGGCTTTTGGCGCAATGGAATATCCGCCATGCTCCCCTGCATTTCCCAGTATTCGTCCAGACGGTAGAGCAGCCATGGCAGCCAAGCGCAGTTGCCTTCGAGGAAGGCAACTTTCAATTTCGGGAATCGCTCCAAAACCCCACCGGCAGTAAACGCGCTGACGGCCAGGATCTGCTCGATTGGATTGCGCAGGGGATTGACCAATAGCGCTTGATTGGGGTGTCCTTCGAAGCGATCCTTTGAAACTTGGGGTTGCTGCGGCCGTGCGGGTGGATGAAAACAGATGGGGACGTTCATCTCCTGTGCTTCCTGCCACAGCGGATCGAAATAGCGGTCATGAATCTGCCGTCCGTTGATCGGCTCCGGGCACAGTGACAATCCGACAGCGCCGTTTTTCACCGCCCGCTTGGATTCTTCCACGGCAAGATCGACATCATGCAGTGTGATCAGCGCCGATGCTTTAAGCCGCTTCGGGTCGGCTTTGCAAAAATCCGCCATCCAGTCGTTCCATGCCTTGCACAACTCGTTGGCGTACTCCGCTTCGAAGTTTTCATTCGTGTGAAGCGGCGAGGTGCGAAACAAAACGGCGACATCAAGGCCTTCCTTGTCCATCGCTGCCAGTTGAGACACATTATCATAATCTCGTGCCAGCGAGTCGTTGAAGCGCTCCGCCATGCGCTTTTCATGAAAATTGACGACATCGCTCGGCGGCCGAATGGGTTGGCCGTTACCAAGGAAATAACGCATCATGCCGTGTTTGGTGCGCGGTTGGCCGACGGGAATCCGCTCACCCCATTTGGAATCCATATACTTCTGGTAGAGATCCGCCGGCTCGAAGACATGCATGTCGCTGTCGAAGGCGCGAAGTCCGTTTTTTCCCATAATCCCTTCTCCTGGTTCTGTCTTTTTGAGGTATGCGGTAAAATGTCGATGGTTCAAATCCCTCGTACGACGCCGCCGTCGATCGTGATGCAGCTCCCCGTTATGTAGCTCGAACACTCGGAGGCGAGAAACGCAATCACGTTCGCGACTTCCTGCGGTTTCCCGAGACGGCGGAGCGGAATATCTCTCACACGGGCCTGGCGGATCTCTTCGAGGCTGGCTCCGGTTACATCGGCTTGCCGCTGTCGATTGCTTGCCTGCCGCGGAGTATCGATGGACCCGGGAGCGACGGCGTTGACAAGAATGCCGTCGCTCGCGTACTGCAGCGACATCGATTTGGTCCAGTTGATCACAGCCGCGTTGTTGATGCCGACAGCCATGGCCGAGTTGCTGGGTTCCCATCCCGCGGTGCCGGCGACGTTCACGATTCGGCCCCAGCCGCTTTTCTGCATCTCCGGCACAACCTCGCGAGCGACACGCAAAAAGCCCATCAGTTTACGCTCAATGCTGTCGTACCATTGTTGGTCGCTGACCTCGCTGAACTTGATTGCCGGCACGCTCCCGGCGTTGTTGACGAGAATATGAATCGTACCGAACCGCTCACGAGTCGCACCAATCAATCGCTGGACATCTTCGAGCTTGCGGACATCGCATTGGACCGCGAGCGTTTCCGCGCCGGTCTCCCTTTCGATTTTGTCGCGCGCCTCCGCGAGCCGGGATTCGCGGCGGGCGCAGACGACCACTCTCGCCCCTTCGCACGCCAGCGTGTGCGCTGTTGTGTAGCCAATCCCATCGCTCGAACCGGTTACTATTGCCACTTTACCAGCCAACCCGAGATCCATTCATCTACTCCCCAACTCTCGGTGCGCTTCGCGTAGAATTGCCAAATCAGCTATCTCGCTGTAGGGCACTTCGCGCGTGAGTTTGATCGTTTTTTTGGTCTCGTCGACAACCAGACGCAGCCCCTTGTCACAGGTATTTGGATCCTCATTGTAAACTTTCACCACGCTGTCGTATGTCGCCCCGGCGGAGTCGCGGCTGAGCCTGAGCCACTCGGTTAAAAACTGTACGGTACCATCGCGATTGCCGCGAATGTAGCGATTGGCTTTGATGCCGGCGCGGATGACCCGCTTGATCTCATCGGGTCTCTCCTGAATCTTCTTCACGCTGGCGACCAGCCCCGTTTCCGGAAAGACGATCACCTCGTCAGCGCGCGCGAGAATGTTGTAGCCTTCCTTCCGCGCTTGGAAATCCAGCGGTGGTCCGAGCACCGCCGCTTCCACCAAACCTTGACTCAGCGCAGCATACCGTGCGTCGGGCGGGCCGACCGCGAGATACTTGAGGTCTTTCTCCGAATCGAGCCCACCCTGGCGCACGATCGCGCGCGCGGCAAAATGGGCAACCCCGCCGGCGATTAGAATCGCCACCGTTTTTCCTTTGAGCGACGGGATGGTTTTAAATTCCGGCCGGGCGACCAATGCCAAGACCGGCGCGGGCACGAAGCAGGCCACGACTCGGATCGGAATTCCCGAGAGCGCGCCGCCGATCGCCGTTCCGCCGATGCCCGTGGAGTAATCGATATCGCCGTTCGTCAACGCGGCGCGGCCGGCCGCCGCTGCGATGCGCAGAACTTCCGCTTCGAACCCTTCTTCTTTCAGAAAGCCGCGTTTCTGCGCGAGAGGAAAAGTCATGAATTGTCCGGCAAAGCCGGTCATGGAGATGCGGATTTTGTCCGCGGCCTGAGCCGGCGCGACAAAGATCATGGAGACGATTAAAGTAAAGGCGAGTCTGTGCATCATCTGTTTTCCACGTCAGATGGCTCATTTCGAGAAGTTAAAACTAGATCCTTCGCTAAAGCTCAGGATGACATGAGAATTGATCACGGTTTTTCTGTCATCCGAGGAGCGGAGCGACGAAGAATCTCAGGCCGAACCACTACCCACAAACTTCGGCCAACAAATCGCGCGCTAGTCGTTACCAAAGCGCATCGCCTAACTCTGTCTGCTCTTGTATAACTCAGCAACAAACCCGCTTTCCTCGAGTTCGTCGCGATCGTTCCGCCTACGAGTGGGTTTATGGTGCGTGGCGTCTTCGCCGTTTGGGCAGCCGCCGCTATAAAACTGGATTTCTTCGGCATCTCGGTCCGCGCGATTTTCATCGTGGACTGCTTCTACAATGCCGATGGAGTACTTGTAAAGGCAATTGTCACAACCGGTCCAACAAAGGCCGAAACTGTTTCTATAATCTCAGAACTATAACCGATGCAGGACCGTCCGGTTTGTTCGTTTACTTTGCTATTACTTTGCTAGAACTATATGACACTATGTGCTCGAATCGGTAAACTCGACCGACTGAAAGCGTGGTTAAACGCTTGAATAACTATAGCGACCGATAGTGTCACATAATCCCGATACGGCAGAGGACTGAAAATTTTCGTGTCGGCTGGATTCTATTCACGGTGGGGAGTGCAACGTGGCAGCACCAGCCGCATCCTCGAATCGTCAGACAGAGCTATTTAGCTGTCTTGAAGTTAATCACTACTCGACTTTCGTCGTTTGCTTGACAATCGGCGGGTTTGGCGCGCTCTAAATTGGCCATCCTCACCCGGAAGCTTTCGTTTAATCACCTCATTGCCTCGTCTATAAAACTGTTATCGAAGGACTGCCTCACGTCGAACTGTCTGGCCTTAGGATGGTCGATAAATTTCAGCGCGTTCGCCATTGCTCTCTCGATCACCCTGAGCGAGGGAGGGAAAGCATCCCTGTAGTATTCAAAGCTACCCTGCAAATACGCGTCATCGTCGACTCGAGTAAATCGCCGCAGCGCGCGCTTGGCGGCCGCGGCATTTTCTCTGGCGAGCTGTTGTCCTTCATTCAGCGCGCGTAAAAAGTCGACAGCGACTCTACGGTTCCTCGCGTCCTTAAGCCACGACTCACGCGCCGCTACCACCTCGTTGGGAAACAGGCCATATTCGTTCTGCGCAGGGTGGAACAGCAGGTTGAAACCGGCCTTCTTGGCGTACAGCCCGAAGGGGTAACCGATCATGCATACATCCACCCGGCCGCCCTGTAGCGCTGCGAAGGACTCTCCGATGCCGCCGTTCTGGATAAATACGACCTCGTTGGCTTTTACCCCACCGGACTCCAACATCGATAGCGCGGAGAAGTAAGTCGATGCGCCTATACGAGTGACACCGACTCTCTTCCCCTTGAGATCACTAATCGACTTGATCTCCGGCCGGGACCAGCCGTCAATAGTAAGAACCGGCAATGGCGATGCGATCGCAATCAAATCACTGCCGCTCAGACGGCTGGCAATGACCGCGCCGCCGCCGGTGTAGCCGATGGGAAATTCCCCGGCGAGTATCGCCGAGTTGATCAGCGGCGAACCACCCATGAATACCGGGGAAACCTCGTATCCGTATTTCTGAAAAATTCTTTCCTCCACAGCGATGAACAGCGGCAGCGACCCGGCGGCAATTGGAGTATAGCCAACCGTAAGCTTTTGGAATTCCTTTTGCCCGGCTTGCGCCGACGAGTTGATCACTAAGAGCACGGCGCAAAATGCTATACCGATTAGTTTTTCTCTCATAAACTTCTCCCGCTTACAGTATTTTTTATTTTTTCTTTCTCCCTTGACTAAAGTGTGCTCCGCTATTGCATTTAATCACGAGCATCACCTTGAGCACATTGTTGTCAGATAGAGGCGTTGTCGGTATTGCTACGGTTGTGATAGCTAAAACCAAAATGTTGAGTAACACAACAAAAGCAATCGCCGAACGAAAATACTGAATCTCTAACCGTTCCGTTTGTGTTGGACGGTCGTGAAAGGAGAAAACAATGTCGCACTATGTAGATGCTGACGGTCATATTATGGAGAAGACAGCGGACCTTATCTCGTATCTGGAAGAACCTTGGAGGAGCAACGAGACAGTCGCAGAGCGACGATTACTGCCTTCTTTAGATGAGTTTCATACTCCGCGTTTTAGAAAAAAAGGGACATTTGATTTCAACGTGGGTCCCGAGCAATGGCTGCAGTATTTGGACAAGACGGGATTAGAGTCTACTGTTCTTTACACGACCGCAGCGCTTGCTTACGGTCACGTTGTAATTCCGGAATGGGCGGTTGCATATGCCCGGGCGTGGAACAATTATGTTCACGAGACGTACCTGAGGAGAAGTCCACGATTCAAAGCGATGGCTTTGATTCCGATGCAAGATCCTCCGAGCGCCGTCGCAGAGCTTCGACGGGCGGTAACTGAACTAGGAATGGTCGGCGCTTACATTCCTTCCAACGGTCTAAAGAAACACCTTAGCGCAAAAGAGTTCTGGCCGATTTACGAGGAAGCGCAAAAATTGGACTGCGCCGTTGGTATCCACGGCGGCAGTTACAGCGATCTCGGATTTAACACCTTCACCAAGTTTCCGGGAACCCGAGCGTTAGGGATGCCTGTGCCTCTCGCGATTGCCATGACAGGGATGATTCAGGATGGGGTATGGGATGCGTTTCCTAAATTGAGGGTGGGGTTTATGGAAGGAGGAACCGGGTGGATTCCTATGATCATTGACAGGCTCGAAAGGGAACACGAATACGGCGAGCTTCACTGCCAAAGGCCAGTTCTCGATTACTTTACCAACGGTAATTTTTATGTGGGTTGTGAGGGAAACGAGAGGGCTTTGTCCAATGTGGTGAATCTTATCGGTCCGCAACCGTGCATGTTCGCGTCCGATTTCCCTCATGAAATTCCGATGGAGGAAGCTCGCCATGAGATCGATGAAATCGAACAGCGACAAGATATCAGCAGTGAACACAAGAAGCTGATTCTGGGAGAAAATGCCAAGAGGTTTTACAAAATCTGACCGGACATCAGACTAGACGAAAAGGGGAAGCAGTGATCGATAAAGCTAACACATCGATCTAACCAAGTGGTTATCTGGTTTCGTATAGGACTGCATACCGCTGTATGCTGTCGTGCCTCTCACGTGCGCCGCTTGTCAAGCTGTTGCGATCAGCCAATCCGACAATAGACCGACAGTGCTTCCGTGTATTTGAATAGAGCTATATCGGTTTTTTTGCCTTGCGACAACTTCGCCAGAACTACATGACACTACGTGTTCGAATCGGTAAAATTGGCCTTCGTGCTGG
>DATIEH010000387.1:0-2900 GCA_035455905.1 Binatia bacterium
GTCTGGAGTTGACGCCAGGACTGACACTGGCCGTTCGCTCCCGCTGTTGTCGCGTGCGATGAGGCGGAGACCCGCGCCCTTCCCGCCCAAGAATGACTCTTTCGTGAATTGCGACACGCTCTATTTTCGAGGCCGGGTCGAGTGAGGTTTTTACGGCTCCTGCTGCTCGCGTTTCAACTGGCTGTGGTCGAGCAGCATCTCCCGCTTACGATGGATCATCTCGCGCTCTTGGGTAAGAAAGCGCTCCACGGCACGGCGAAACCTGCCGTCGACGATGTAGTGCATGCTGGTGGTATGCTCAGGGTCCAAACCACGAAGCTGTTTGAAGCTTCCGCCGGCGCCCGCTTCGAACCGCTCCAGTCCCATGCGAATCGAGTGCTCGATGGCGGAGTAGTAACAAACATTGAAATGCAGAAACGGATGTTCCTCGAAACAGCCCCAATACCGGCCGTACATCGCGGTGTCATCGCGCACATTGAATGTCCCGGCGATAATCTTGCCCTCGCGCTCGGCAAGCATGAGGCAGAGGTGCGCGGCGAAACGGCGATGCAGGTCATCGAAGAATTCGCGCGTCAAATATTGCCGGCCATAATAAAGCCTGTCCACATGCCCTTTGTACAAGCGAAACATCGTCCGCACGTGCTGAAGTGTCAGTTCTTTCCCCTCGAAAGCCTGAATCGTGATGCCGCGCGCGGCGACTTCGCGTCGCTCGCGTTTGACTTTGTTGCGCCGGTCGCTGCGAAAGCTGCCGAGATAATCGTCAAAGGAGTTAAAGGCTCGGTTCTGCCAGTGGAACTGAATTCCCGCGCGCGGAAAAAACCCGATTTGCTCCAGCGCCTCGCGCTCGTCCGCCAGGCAAAAATTCACATGGACGGAAGAGATCTTGTTATCCGCGGCGATCTTGGCCAGCGCCTGACCCATAAACCGCACCAGCGGCGCACGATCTTCTCCAGCCGCCGTGAGAAACCGGTGCCCAGTCACCGGAGTGAACGGAATCCCCACGAGCATCTTCGGATAATACTGAATCCCGGCGTGGTGCGCCGCTTCAGCCCATTCGTAATCGAACACGAACTCGCCCATACTGTGAAGCTTCAAGTACATCGGGCAAGCGCCGACCACCCTCCCGCCGTTCTCGACAACGACGTGGTGCGGCAACCAACCGCTGCGCTCGTTTACGCAACCCGACTGCTCGAGGCTATCGAGCCAATCCCATTTCAAAAAAGGCGTGGCGTTCCCGACCAGAGCGTCCCAATCCGCGCGCGGCACTTGGGCGATTTTTTGCACGACTTTGACGGTCATTGTTTCGGACATCAACAGCGATCTTAGCACGGGCACCTGTTCGATCAAACTTTTGTGCAACGAGAGCGAACCCTAAAACCCCTTCCCTTGACAACTCGCCGCGGGACCCTTATTGATACTATCCGAGTCGTTATGGTCATCTATAATCTTCTGTGCAAGAAGAAACATCGCTTTGAAGGCTGGTTTCCGAGTTTTGAAGACTTTCAAAAGCAGCTGGACAAAAAGCTGATTTCTTGTCCGAGTTGCGGCACCACGAAAGTCGAAAAAGTTCCCCATGCCTGTGCAGTCCACGTAAAAAAGGAAGAAACCCTCCCCGCAAAAAAGCCGCGGCAACAGCCTGCGGCAGTCTCTCCAGCCGAATTCAACGAGATGCTCATCAAAGTGCATCATTACGTGAAAGAGAACTTTGAAGATGTGGGCTCCCGGTTCGCTGAAGAAGCGCGTCAGATTCACAAGGGCGAAGCCGCGGAGCGCCCGATTCACGGCACTGCCACAATTCAAGAAACCAAAGAGCTCGCCGACGAGGGTGTTCCCTTTCTCCCGTTGCCGAAACCAGAGCTAGACAGCTGATCAGAGAATCCTCACGGACTGAATCACGCCGGCACTTGCCGGCGTTTTTGTTTTAACCCTTGCAAATACGCCATGACTGCGAAATAGATGCGTCATTCATCAGCGGAGGCTGCATGCTGCTCATCAACAATGAAGTGGTAGCGCAAATTCTGAATATTAAAGGCTGCATGGAAGCCCTTGAAACGGGCTACCGCGATCTCATCGATGAACGCGCCGCCTATCGTGGCCGCTATGATTTTTTCGTGCCCAATGACGAGCCCAAGCTCATGTACCGATGGGGAACGATGGAAGGCGCGTCGCGCAGCTTCGAAACCTTTGCGATCCGCATGAAATCCGACATGCTCGAATGGCCCGAAGGCAAAACCGTCGAGAAATACTGTATTCAGCCCGGCACATTTTGCGGCGTCGTCATGGTTTTCTCGACGCGCAACGGTGAGCCGCTTGCGATCATCAACGACGGGATTATCCAGCACATGCGGGTCGGTGGCTGCGCCGGACTGGGAGCTAAATATCTTTCGCGCGAAGATTCGAACATCGTCGGTATTCTGGGTTCGGGCGGAATGGCGCGCACCTACCTTCTCGCTTTCAACGAAGTGAGAAGAATTCGCCAAGTCAAGGTGTACAGTCCGACGAAGAAAAACCGCGACGCTTACGCAGCCGAAATGAGCCAGAAACTTGGCGTCGAAGTCTTGCCGCGGGATCGTGTCGACGACGTCGTGCGCGGCTCGGATATCGTCGCCACCTGCACGGATTCCATTCAGGTAGTGGTGCATGATCCAGTCTCCGTCGAGCCGGGCATGCATCTTACCTGCGTCAAATCGAACGAGTGGAATCCCGAGATCGTCAAGCGATCTGACCTCGTCGTCAAGATGGGCCGCGCGACAAAGCATCTCGACGAAGGTCAGATGCGGATCGGCGGCGAAGCCGCGGTGGTCGCCGGTAATGCAGAGGAGATCAAGCGCATCGCCAATCCTGCGGTCGACATCTTCTCCCAGGATTTTCCCGTTCTCACGGAGGTTATTTCGGGCAAG
>DATIEH010000388.1:0-6325 GCA_035455905.1 Binatia bacterium
ACCCAAGAGCCTCATGCGAATGCTTGGACCCAAGGGAAACCCTCAGGCCCGTAACTTTTTTGAGATCGTAGCGTATCTTCAGAAAAAAGAAGGACTACGGCTCGAAGTACACGCTGTTTAAAACCATCATCCTGCTCCGAATTTTATCCGTTATCTTTCATCCTTTTGTTCCCGCAAAATTGCGCTCACGCCCAGTCACCATCATGAATCCGGGGTTTCTCGGCATCCCAAAACGCCTGACGCCTCACCGCTATCGGCTCACGCCTCACGCCTCTTCGGTTTGCCTGCTGCCCGTTTCCTATTTAAAAATTCTGTCGTAGCAGCGTCAAAGTGTCAGGTTAACAGCAACCGAAAATGTCAAGATGAGAGTTGGTTGTGTGACTTTGATAGCTCGGAAACATCCTGGCAGATACGTTTAATTGCCCACGATTAGTTCAGCGTGTATCGTTTCGTCATGACCATTTGGCTGCGTGTCGCTTTGAAGGTGGTCAGTGCTTTCGTACTCCTCTGCGCATTTGTTCTCATCACGCTCTTTTTCACATTTCGCTCGGCAAAGTTTAAGGATTGGTTGGCAGCGGAGCTATCGGAGCGAAGTGGTTTTCACATCCAAATAGCGAATCTGGCTTTCCGTCCACCCTTTCACATCGTGGCCGGCAAAGTGCAAGTCTCCAAGCCGGGAGCGCTTGTTCTCAACGCAGCTCGGTTGAATATCACGATCCTGCCGTTTGATGCGCTATCGAACACGTTGCAAAAGCTCGATGTCGAAAAGCCGGTTCTGCAACTTGATTTAGAGGAAATGCTGAAATCAACGACCCAGGCTTCGGCCGCAGTCGCGCTGCGTCATCTGAATGTCCGAGAGGGAATCATCGTGTTAAAAAAGGGGGAAGTCACAGTCTTCGAACTGCCAAAGATCAATCTGAGCGCGGATAATTTGAACCTGGGTCGGCAGGCCGGCATCGATCTGAGTGCCGATCTGCCCCAGTTAAACGGTGAACTGCTACTCCATATGAGCGGCGAACCGCGCAATCTGGAAATGGAAATTGTGGTTCGACCGAAGCACGAGCAGAGCCCCTCGGTGCGGCAAAACCCAGACGGCGCGGCGAACGAAATCCTGCGCGTGCACGCCGCGCTGCGCGCGCCGGAGAACGAAGGCGCCGAAGCGACAATCGGAGCCAAGTTTCACGAGCTTGTGATTGGGAAGGCCCAGCTCAGCGGTGATCTAGCGAGCCGTATTGCCATTGACCGTGCGTGGACGACCGCCGCGTTCTCCGGTCGCGCCGTTTTAGTCGACTTCCCTAAAGCGATTTACCCCGCTGGCCAAAAACTTCCCACCGGAGCAGCATCGGCAGATTTTACCGGAGCATTCGCGTTCTCGAGCAAGACACTTTCCGTGAAATCAGTGGAGATCACTTCACCGCTTGGCGCGGGCGCGGGCGAAGGTGAGATTCGCTTCGAGCCACAGGCGCGCATCGCGCGAGCGAAGCTGATCATCCGGGAAATTCCCTGGGACAGCGTCAAGACAGTATTTCCCGCGCCGCTCGATCGCTGGATCTATCAAGGCCGCGGCGAACTCGATCTAAATGTTAGCGGTGTGTTCGACGCGCTCGATGTTGAAGGCATCCTGCGCAGCGCCGCGCTTCGCATTCGCAGCGAAAATATGAACATCGGCAATCTGGCCGTTACGGCGCCGCTACGATGGAAGAACTCGGCTCTGCGGATCAACGATGCCAAACTAAGCGGCACGCAAGTCATCTATGGCGCAAAAAATCAGTGGCAGGCCTCGGCCGAACAGCTGCTGGTCAGCGCTTCCTTCGAGGTTGAGCGAGACGCCGGGTTCAAAATCAGCGGCGCATTCACAACCGGGGGTGGCAAATTTAGTTCTCCGGACAGCGCCAAGGCCGGTGAAAATATCAAGCTCAGCGGCCCCTTCGAAATCGCCTGGCTTCCGGGCAAAGCTTCGATCCATCTCAACGGCAACTGGCGCGCTGAGGCGGGAGAAATATTATGGGGTAAAGTTTTTGCTGACCTTAAAACGCGCGCGCCAGCGCTGGAGGTCAACACGGAATATTTGCGCGACAATGATCGACTGGTTTGTCATCACTGCAAATTGAATCTCTTCAATATCGGCGCCATTGATCTAATCGGTTCCCTCGAGCATCTGACCGGCGCGCCCGCGCTGCGCCTGGAGGCCGAAAGCAAGAACTTTCTGCCCGGGGGATTTTTCGATTTTGCGCTGCGCGAGTCGTTCAACCGGCAGTATCCGCTGCTCGACAAAGTTTCACTACAGGGGCAAATGACTTTCCAGATGAAACTTGCAGGCGCCCTCGATGCGCTCGTGGCCGAGGGTGACTGTACCCTTCGCAACGGCGCAATTCGAACCAAAGACATGGACTGGCAGATCGGGCCCATCGCGCTCGATCTGCCCTTCCAGGTGCGTTTCCCGGCAGCCCAACAGCAACCGATGGGCAGTGTCAGGCGCGGCACGATGTCGATCGAAAAGCTTTCATTTGGAACGCAATCTTTCGGGCCCGTCACGACAACGGTTTCACTTGCGAATAACGCTCTGCAATTTTATGAGCCGCTCCACGCGACCGTATTCGGCGGCGAGGTCGAGGTTGCCAACCTGTCCTGGCCCGACATCATCAGTGCGCCTCAACGCCTGTCCTTCTCCGGTGATGTCCAGCGCTTGCAACTGCAGCAACTGACGGAGGCTTTGAGCTGGCATCCGTTTACAGGAACCTTGACCGGCTCAATCCCGCAAGTGCAATCCGAAGAAAATTTGCTCCGCACAAGCGGTGAAATTCAGGCGCAAGTTTTCGGCGGGAGGGCGCGCATTGGCAAGCTCGAAATCGAGAACCCATTCTCGTCGCTGCCATCGATCAAGCTCGATGCCAGTTTAGACGGTATCGAGCTGGAACAACTCTCAAAAACTTTTGAATTCGGCCGCATCTCAGGTATTCTGGAAGGCACTATCAATGATCTGGCGGTCACCGACAACCAGCCATCGCAATTTAGCGCCGAATTCCATTCGGTAGATCGCGGTACCGAGCAGCGCATCAGCGTGGAAGCACTCAATAAGATTACCGTGTTGAGCTCCGGCGAGAATGCCGGCTCACTCTACGGAGGTCTCGCCGGTTTTTTTGACAGTTTTCGTTACAGCAAGCTCGGTTTTAAGGCGGATTTAAAAAATGACCGGCTCACGCTGCGAGGAGTCGAAACTCGCGGCGATCAAGAATTTCTCGTCGTCGGTAGCTTTCTGCCGCCCACCGTGAACATCATCAGTCATACGCAAGTCATCGCCTTCTCCGAGCTCCTGCGGCGGCTGCAGAGCATCAAATCGGATTCGAAATAAAGGCCGCAGCAAAAACAAGAAAAAAATCACCTCAAAAGAGAGCAACATGGAGGAACGATGCTGAAACGAATGATTTTTCTGGTCGCTTTTATTGTGAGCGCGTGCGTCACCGTAAACATCTATTTTCCGGCAGCGGCGGTGGAACGCGCCGCCGACCAGATTGTCAAGGAAACCTGGGGCGCGTCGGGCGAACCACCCAAACCCAAATCCGAGCCCCAGAGCCAAAATTTATTTTCGCCAGCGGGAATCGTTTCTGTGAGCTTTTTGGGCGAAGCCTACGCTCAGGATGCGGACATCAACGTATCCAATCCCGCGATCCGCGCATTGAAGGAATCGATCAGAGTGCGCAGCGACGCGATCAAACCGTACATGGATCGCGGTAATATCGGCATCGCTCAAGACGGGATGCTCGCGATACGCAGTACGGACGGCCTGAGCCTCAAGGAGCGTGCCGACACCCAACAACTGGTGGCCGCGGAAAATCGCGATCGCGAAGCGCTCTATGCGGAAATTGCCAAAGCGAACAACATCGCCAAAGAAAGCATCCCCAGGATCAAGACGATCTTTGCCCAGAGCTGGATCGATCAGGCGCGGCCGGGGTGGTGGATTCAAGATAATCAAGGAAATTGGAAGAAGAAGTAGCGGCAATCCGATTGGATGCGCAGATCCGGCACTCCAATGCGAGGGACTCCGCCTGCTCAACATCGTTCATGCCAGATCATCTCGATGTCGTTGGCGCCCGCGCTGCTTGCTGAAGTGCCGATCTTCCAATCGGACGCGATTTGATATTTCAGTGAAACTTCGCGGCCGTGCCCGCCGGGGAGTTGTTGTCGCCTTCATCCTTTGGGGTGAACGACTACAGTATCAGAGAACGGTTGAACTTTTCGATAGAATTCAGGCACAGGAATCAAACGCTTCAACGCTCCAGATGACCTTCGGATACATTCGCCGCCACCATGCCGGCAAAGATTGAAGCAGCTTCGTCTGAACGAATTGCGGGTCTAATTCTGATTATCCGTGGGCACAAGGTTATTCTCGATTCTGATCTAGCTGTTTTGTACAGAGTGAGTGTTGGAAGACTAAACGAGGCGGTCAAACGTAATCGGGATCGGTTTCCGGTGGACTTTATGTTTCAGCTCACGTTTGAGGAGTTCGCTTCCTTGAGATCACAAATTGTAACGTCGAACTTGAAATCGCAGATTGCGATAACAAGTTCCAATTGCCGATCCCTTCACTTCTTACGGAATTAAATTCTTATCACAAACCCGCCAAAATCTCACCGCCCGTCTGATTGTGAAAAAACTATCGTGCGTCAGCGTGGTACGTCGAGGCTCCTCCATTCGATGCGTCGTTTCGCTATGCGGCTCTGGGAGCGTCTTCCAGTTCGATTTTTAAACGCGCACCGAGCGCTGCTGCAATTTTATCAAGCGTCGTTAGCGAGTAGTTCCGGTAGTTCGGATTCTCCAATCGAGAGATTCCGGCTTGCGTTGTGCCGACTTTTTCCGCCAACTGAGCCTGGGTGAGACCGCATTTTTCTCTTAACTCTGTAATTCGGTACGCCAATCGCAGCCGACCCAATTCGTCCTCATAGGCCCTCCGAAACTTCGCACTCTCCGTACCGATACGAAAACGATAGGCCACTGTTCGCTTCTTTTTCATTTCAGACTTCCTCCATACGCTTTAGCGCCAATTCCAGCTCTCGGCGAGGCGTTTTTTGGCTCTTCTTAGTGAAACCATGGAGCAGCACAATTACGCCGTTCGGCTTAAAGCAATAAAAGACGCGGCTGGCCTTCGCTCGCAATTCAAACAACCCGCCGCCTAAACTCTTCGACAGCGGCTCCCTGGCGCGATTGCCAATCTCACCGAGAAAATCAAGCCGAGCCCGTAATGAAGCACGGTCGTCGAGCGGGAGCGACTCGATAAATTTCTCCACTGGATTGTTTCCCTTGCTGTCCAGGTAACATTCGATTTTCCATGACACAGCTAACATTACAAAATTGTGATGCAGCTGTCAAAGCCTACGGGAAAAACCTTTTAGACGAACCCACTATTTATCGCTGACATTTCGATGTTTCGAGAATTCTCGAAACGTGGAAGTTTTTATCGCGAACACGGTCACGAGCCACGAACCCGGCGTCTCACTCCCCAATCCCATCGCCTGACGCGTGACCCCTTGACGGATTTTTTATCCTTCATTGTTTTTCGCCTATCTTTCTTACCCTCTCGCCTCGCGGCTCACGCCTTTTGCCTCATTTGGTTGTCAGAAACCCGCCAAATCCAAATAAATTCCGGCAGAATCGAATCGTGGCGATCTGGGCGAGTTGCTGTGCGTTAAGCGTTAATGCGCCTTGTGACTGACGTTCAGAATCACGCCAACGAACACGGTCGCTATTATTCTTCGATGGCTGGCATTCCTTGCTCGATCCGGGCCATTACCGCCGGTGAGCTGCGCGCTGTTTGGCTCGACATCGGAGTGTTCATTCCACGTTTCCGGAATTCCGGAAACGTGATAAGGAAGCCCGGTGCAAGAAAACAGTTATCGACAGTCGCGGCTGTGCCGTTTGCTCGGCAATCCCGTCGCATTCGCGATTGTTCAAGCGCTCGCGGATCATAAAGAGTTAAGTCCAAGTGAACTGGCGCAAGCGGTAGGGAGAAGCGTGCAACGGGTGAGCACGGTGCTGGGTGCTCTGCGCCTGGCCGACGTTGTGCGCTATGATACGGACGGAAAGCGCAACCGCTACCGCCTCAAACACCCCGTCGAGGTGCGCAGCGTGATTGCGGCGCTGTCGCGATTCGTCAAGGTTGCCGCAGACCCAGGCCTGTAACGCGCGACGTTTCCGTGTTTCCGGAATTCCGGAAACGTGGAAGTCATCCATACGAGTTGGGATGCGATGCCTTCTATAAGGATGCTGAAACGGTTGTGGACATATCGTAGAAAACGGACTGAGACCTCATTTCGACGTTTCGAGAATT
>DATIEH010000389.1:0-11758 GCA_035455905.1 Binatia bacterium
TTTCGCGCTTTGTTGGCTGTTTCTGGTGCCATCTGAGGGCTGGGTACAAAGCGGCAAGCCAATGACGATCACAGAGATCGTCACTTACAGCGGCGCCGATCGAGAACAATTGCTGTACGCGGGAGCGAAGACCGAAGGAAAAATCACCTGGTATACGTCTCTCGCGGGAGATTCCTACAAAGGAATGGTGAAAGCGTTCGAGACCAAATATCCGGGTGTAAAAGTCGAAGCTTATCGAGTCTCGGGCTCCGAGATGACGACGCGCATGATGGAAGAAGCAAAAGCCAAGCGGTACATCGCCGACACGGTCGAAACCACCGAAGGCAATCTCTCGTTCATGCGCGACGCCTTTCTGCTGCGGCCCTATCATTCGCCGTATTTCAAGTCCTATCCTGAGGATGCCAAGGAAAAAGGCGAGCGCGGGTTGTATTTCTGGGCGATCGCGCGCGAGTCATACATCGGATTTGCCTACAATACCAAACTTCTCGCCAAAGACGCCGTCCCGAAAAATTACGATGGACTGCTACATCCTGCGCTCAAAGGCCGAATGGGCGTTTCCGTCAGCGATCCAGCCTACAAAGTCATCGGCGCGATGCTCAGAACCAAAGGAAAGGAATTTGTCCAGAAGCTCAAGGTGCAGGAAATAGCGCTGCACACGATTATTCCGCCGGCGCTGCTCGATTTGATCGCTTCGGGTGAAGTGCTCGCTTCGCCGGCAATTTTTCGTAATCATACTTTGAACGCGATCGCCAAAGGCGCGCCCGTCAACTGGGTGCCGATGGATATCGTTCCAACAAACGTGGGCGGCGCTGCCATTGCGGTGCAACCTCCCCATCCGCATGCCGCTTTGCTGCTCGCCGACTATCTTTTAGGACCCGAAGGCCAATCGGTGTTGGAGAAATACGAGTATGGCAGCGCGACTAAGAATCTGGGCTTCAAACGTTGGCGACCCGATCACGGCATCGTAACGGAAAAGTATGAAAAAGAACTTGAAGGCTGGGAGAAATTACTGAAACAGATCAGCCGAAAGGGCGGCTAGATTGCCGAGACCGGTCACGAACTGAAATCTAACGGCACGCCTCTTCTGCCGCGGCGTTTAGCCCCGAGATGTATCCTTGCGTCACGCAGCGTCCCATGCCGTGCTGGTTGAAGCCACCGGCGGACTCACCGGCGCAATAAAGGCCGGGAATCACATTGCCGTTCATGTCCATGACCTGGCATTTGGCATTGATTCTCAATCCCGCACGCGTATCGTGCACCACCACAGTCCCCCAGGCGGCATAGAACGGCGGCGTTTGAATTTTGTATTTTGGCGATGGCTTTCCGAAATCGACATCGACGCCGCGATCGACCATTGAGTTGTAGCGCTCCACCGTCGCTCGCAACGTCGCGCCCTTCATCGGTTTTGCCTGATATTCGTTTTTTATCTGAGCGGCGAGTTCTTCGAGAGTATCGGCGGAAAAGAAATAACCATCCGGATCGACGTACGGCGGCACCACTTTCCAGCCTTCGCGTTGCACCGCCTCCGCGTCGAAGATCGCCCAGATCGGTCCCGGACAATAGTCCGGAGCCGCCGAATACTCGTTCATCGCGAGTGCGGCATGGGTAAAATTATACTTGGTCGGATTGTATTCGGGTTTGTCCGCATTGCGATAATCATTCGCCGTATAGGGCGTGATCTGACCGCCATTGTTGCCGTGGGGAACATCGCCTTTGGTCTCATCGTAAAACCGCTTGCCAACCTGATTCACCAAGATGAGATTCTGCCAATCTTTCACATTGAAGCCGGTCGCGCGTACCAGCGGAAAAATCGGGCTTTCGAGCTTCCATGTTGTATAGTTGTATTTTGTCGCGAGCGCCCGTTGCGTGCGCATGGTCGCGCCGTTTTCCAAGGTCTGATTCGCCAGGCCCCAAAGCGACGCACCGATCGCCATGCCGGCAAGCTCGCCACTGGCATCCTGGTAGCTATACGGCTCGCCTCCCACCTGGATGACCGACGTCAAACGCGGATCGAACATACGGCGAAACTCGAGATGGCTGGTGCTTCCTCCGGTGGCGATAATCACCGCTTTTTTGGCGTGTAGATTCAGCGTCGGGTTGTCGCGATCAATATTACCGTCCGAGCGAAAACTCTTCAGCGGCGTCGTGCTGCCCGGCATGATCCGCGGCGTGTAACGCACCGTGATACCGAGCACACGGCCGACTTTTCCGTCCGTCGACGGCTCACGAAGAATTTCCGTCATCTTATAGTTCAACAAGAAGCGGACGCCCTTCGCGCGCGCGCTTGCCTCCAAGGGCCGGATCACCCCGGTTCCCGGCGCCGCGTTTGGGCTCTCGACCCCGGCGCCTTTTGTCCAAAACGCATGGCTTTCGCGCGGTGCTGAGTTACCCGTCGTCGATGCGCCATGGTTATCCGGCGGCTTGTCTGCGAATTGCACACCATGCTCCAGCAGAAACTCGAATGTCAGGGCGCAGTGATCGGCAAAAGCTCGCATCAACGCGCGATCGTTGTAGCGGAAGTCCGGCGAACCATTCGGTTGAACGATCGACCAATCGGTGAGATCGGAGAAAACGATATCCGGCGAATCGACGACGCCGTATTTTTTCTGAACACTTGTGCCGCCGCCCAAAGCCATATGCCCGCCGCTCAGAATCGCGTGCCCGCCGACATCGTAATTCGCTTCCACAACGATCACCGACGCCCCGCTCTCGACCGCTTTAATGGCCGCGGGCAATCCAGCCGCACCCGAGCCGATTACGAGGACGTCCGCCTCCAGATCCCAAGTAGTGTTGCTAACCCTTGCTGATGCTGTCATTCGGTTCGCCCCTTTGTCGATGGATCCACGAATAACTGATGCGCTAGGATGATCCTTTTAGTGTATCAGCTACCCTAGAAAACTTCCTGCTCTTAGAGAAAAACACAGATCCGGTCCCGCCAGACCCTGCACGCGAGCCGCACCGGACCGTCAGTGCGATGATGCCAAAGAGCACCGGTAGCGGCAACGCCCACCAAGCAGAATGGACAACGTCGCACTGATACCACAATTGTCTTGTCACATGAATTTGGTATATAGCTTGGCAGTGGATTGAAGCCATGCCGATTACGAACCTGTGACCTAGGACTCCAGAGCGCGAGGATTCGATTATGTACATGACAATGCGCAACAATCCGGCACAGCTACTGTTCTGGTTCACTACCGCCATCCTAGCCTATTTGGTTTTGCCGCCATTTTTTTTCATTTTGCAGACGAGCTTGGTCACTGATCGCGGCCTACAAGCAGGTACGTTCACGATCCAGCACTTTGCCAACATCATCGATTCTCTCGGCGATGTAAAAACCTTGCTTAGCAACTCACTCATTTACGCGGTGGGAAGCTCGGCTGTGGCGCTCGTGTATGGCACTGCGCTCGCCTGGCTTGCCGAGCGCAGCGATGCTCCTTTTCGCAAGCTCGCCTATGTATCGGCCTACGTGTCTTTTGCGATTCCCGGAATAATTAAAGTCGTCGGTTGGATCATGCTGCTCGGCCCCAAGGCGGGAATGCTGAACGCCGTAGGAGTGGCAATCTCCGGGGAGCCTTTCTTCAACATTTTTTCCATGAGCGGCATGATCCTGGTGGAAAGCTTTTTGTGGATCCCGATTGTGTTTTTATTGATGTCCACGCCGTTCCGTTCGATGGATCCGTCGCTCGAAGAGGCGGCTACAACGGCCGGCAGTAGCAGCTGGCAAGTGTTTCAGCGGGTAACCTTCCCCCTGGCTGTGCCAAGCGTCTTGGCCGTAATGATTTTGACCATCATCCGATCCCTCGAAGCCTTCGAAATTCCCGCGCTGATCGGCATCCCCGCGGGTGTTGAAGTCCTGACCACGAAGATTTATCTGCAGATAAAAGGCGGCCTGATTCCCAAATACGGCGAAGCCAGCGCCTATTCAATCATTCTGATTGTATTGGTTGCCCTCGGACTGATCCCCTACTATCGCATCACCAGTAAGACCTACAAATTCACTACCATTAGCGGTAAGAATTTTCGCCCCACCCGAATTGCCCTGGGAAAATGGCGCTGGCTGGGCGGCCTTCTGATGCTGTTTTTGCCGCTGTTACAGCTCTTTCCCATCGCGGCGATCGCGTGGTCATCGTTCCTGCCATTCGCCCAAATCCCCTCCCGGAAAGCGCTTTCGATGCTGACGGTGAACAACTATGTCACTGCGTTTAACGACAGCGGCGTCATTCGCTCGGTGTTGAACAGCATGACCGTGAGCGTCTCGTCAGCGACGGTTGCAGTTGCGATCACTTTTTTCGCTGCCTGGTTGATTGTGCGCGCCTCGTTCAAGGGACGCTGGCTGCTCGATCAAATGTCGATGCTCCCGTTGGTGTTTCCCGGTATTGTCATGGGTATTGCCATCTTGAAAATGTATCTGATTTTGCCCATTCCGGTATATGGAACGATCTGGATTTTGGTGCTGGCGTTCACTGCGCGCTATCTTCCCTACGGCATCCGTTTCAGTCACTCGGCGCTTTTGAGTCTGCACAAGGAGCTTGAAGAAGGAGCCCTGGCGAGCGGCGCCAGCTTTTTTCAGATGGTTCGCCATGTCGTGGTCCCATTGATCATGCCCGCGCTTCTCGCCGGCTGGATCTATATCTTTCTGATCACCTTCAAAGAGCTGTCGATCGCGCTGCTGCTCTATTCGCCGGGTTCACAGGTCGTCGCAGTTACGATCTGGGAACTTTGGGATAACGGTCATGTCGGCGAATTGGCGGCGTTCAGTCTGATCATTACGATCGGCACCGTTTTCGTGGGTTCGGTCTTTCTGAACGTTGCACAGCGCTACGGGTTGCAGGACTAGATTGAGTTGGTCCGCATGCGACGGACGGCTTAAAAATTTTGAATTATTTGAACGGCTCGAACTTTCCCTGATTCAGGATGCTCGAGATGTTCGATTCGCTCAAACTGTTTCATAGCCCTAAGGAGGCCCGAAAGAGTGCATCCTAATTTTACCATCATCGACGCCGATGCCCATCACCTCGATGGCCCAGCCTACAAAAATTATTTACCTGAACAGTACCGGACACGCAGCGGTCCGTATTTTCCCTCCTTCGGCTGGGACATTTTTTTGAATGGTACTACCGGACGTAAACCGGCGAACCCGCAAGAGTACTGTAAAGATCTCGATGTGGAGAAGATCGGCGATGCCGTTGCGTACCCGAGCAACGCCCTCGCCATCGGTCTCGTCCGCGAGCTCGATCTCGCCACAGAATTGGCGAAGGCTTACAACAACTGGGCTGCCGATTTCTGTCGGGAGAGCGGCAATCGAGTCAAATACGCCGCTGTGATTGCGCCTCAAGTGATCAGTGAGGCGGTCAAGGAGTTGCAGCGCGCGGTCACCGAAAAAGGCGCTGTAGCGGTGATGATGCCGACCTACGTACAGTCGGGGCTGGACTTAGGCCAGGCCGAGTTCGATCCGATCTACGCTGCGGCTCAGGAGCTAGATGTGCCGGTCGGCTTTCATGCCACCGCTCAGGTAGCCGTCGGCAATACGCGGTTTCACAAGTATTTGGGCGTCCATATGACCTCGCATCCCTTCGAGCAGATGTTGTCCATGGTCGCCATCATTGCCAATGGCGTGCTCGATCGATTTCCAAAACTAAGAGTCGGCTTTCTCGAGGCGGGCGTCGGCTTTCTGCCCTATTGGATGGAGCGCTTCGACGAAAAATATTTGTTGCGTAGATCAGAGATGGAGCCGCTCAAACTACTCCCCAGCGAATACATCAAAGATCATCGTTGCTATTTCACCTGTGAAGGCGAGGAATCCGCTCTACCGCTGGTGATCGAGCAATTCGGTGACGAGTGCATGATGTACGCTTCCGATTACCCGCACTGGGATATGGAGTGGCCGCATAGCGTGAGCCAAGTGGTGAGCCGAAAAAACATTTCCGACGTAACCAAACAAAAGATTCTCGCCGATAACGCCAGAGGTTTCTATCGGCTCTCCTGATCAGCAATTACCGCGTTGCCGGTTATTCTTGCATCTCAAAGGAAGTAAGAAATCCTGCCGGAGACATTTCTAGCCACAGGATCACAACGAAACAAACTATTTGAACGGCTTGAACTGGTTGAACGGTTTAAACGATTTGAATCTCGAGTAATGGAGTCATCATGTCCGAAACAAAATTCCTCAACGCGAATATCGACGAAGATACCGGCATTGCCTGGCTAACGCTCAATCGGCCGGAAAAGAAAAACGCCCTGAGCATCGCGCTTCTCACTGAGGTTGCCGCAATTCTTCGCTCCCTGGCCGAAAACGAAAAAATTCGCTGTATTGTGACCACCGGCGCCGGTGACTCGTATTCCTCCGGTCGCGATCTTTACGATATGCGCGGCCAGGACAATCGTCGCCGCACCCGCGGCTTCGGCGGAGTTGCCGAGATCGTCGACATCATGCGCAAGCTGCCGCAAATCACGGTTGCCAAAGTGCGGGGCTGGTGTCTCGGCGGCGGTCTAGCGCTGATCAATGGCCACGATTTGGTGGTCTCGGCGGACACTGCAAATTTTGGTATGCCCGAAGTCATTCGCGGCAGCTATGGCGCCACTGCGACGCCGTCGCTTTTTCATGCCGGAATTCCGTTCAAAAAAGCTTTCTACATTTCTCTCACGGGAAGAAATTTGACCGGCATCGAAGCCGAACGCGTCGGCTTGGTTTCGCAGGTTGTTCCGGAAAAAGAGCTTGACGGCTTCGTCGAGACTCTCGCGAAGGAACTGGCCAGCCGTAATGGCGCCACTTTGGAGAATGCGAAAATTGCCGCCTACATGCAGAAAGATTTGCCTTTTGATATGGCGCTCCGCGCCGATGACCTCGTGCAACATCGATTGCGCTACTACACTAACCCGCTGAGCGACGTCGAAGGCTATCTTCACTCGCAAAAAGGCGGCGGCACAGTCAGATATGTCAAACCGGAAGACCGGAAGTGAGCTTCAGCTCAACTGATGTAATGGTTACGCCGTTTCGTTTCGACCGGCCCCGAGTTAATAATCAACTACAGATTCGATGGGAGGCAACTTGAAGGTGGCGCTCCCACCGTTCTAGCGCAGCACCTGCCGATCCATGAGATCGCGAATCTCCGCGCTCGACATACCGAGCAGTTCGCCCAAGACCGCTTCATTGTCTTGAGCGGCAGCATGGGCCTTCCCGCTCGGCGCGAAGCCAGCCTCGGTCATCCGAACCGACGGTCCAACGCGGGTCAGCCACCCCACTTGGGGATGAAACACCTCTCGAGCAAAGCCGCGCTCACGCAGGTGCGGATCGCGATAAAGATCCTCGGCGGTCTGAACCACCGCTGCAGCAATTCCTTCGCGCTGCAACATGATCATGACTTGGTGCGGCGTGTAGTTCGAAGTCCAGTGTTCGATCCAGTAGTCGAGCTCTTGCCGATAGACAATCCGCGCAGGAAGATCTGCGAAGCGGTGATCCGTCAGCCACTCACGATGATCGGCTAACTCACAAAACCGCCTCCACTCCTCTTGCGTTTGTACTGCGATAACGCACCAGCGATCGTCGCCTTTGCAGCGATAGACGCCGTGCGGCGCGGCGCTGGCGCTGAAATTCCCTTGTGGCTCGGGCTCGCGACCATTGACGAAATATTCCAGATAAGCCGCTCCCAGCATAGAGGCTGCGCTCTCAGCTTGGGAAATATCGATATATTGACCTTTACCGGTTCGCGCCCGATAGTGCAGCGCAGCGAGAATCGCCAGGGCGCCGTAGGAGGGTGCGACATAATCCGGAAATGCTGTCTGGCATGCCGCGCCCGGACGGTCGATCTCCGGGTCGCGCCACAGATATGCCATGCCGGAATAGGACATCAGGATTGGCCCGAAACTGACATAATCTCTTCGCGGTCCTGTCTGGCCGAAGGCCTGGAGGCTCGCCATGATAATGTCCGGACGAACTTCTCGCATCCGCGAATAATCGAGACCCCAGCTCGCCATCACCCGGGCACTGAAGTTTTCCACCACCACGTCTGATTTGGCGATAAGTTGCTTGACCAGTCGCACGCCGTCGGGATGCTTCATATCGACGGCGATCCGTTTGCGATCGCGGTTGCTTTCGAGGTCCGAAGCGATCTGGAATTTTTGGCCTCGTTGAGGGCTCCGCGGCGCTCGCCCCGCTTCGATCGCGATCACTTCCGCGCCGTGCTCGGCAAGGAGACCGGCGAGCGCTGGACCGACCACGCCGGTTGGAAAACTAATCACCCGCACGGCTTCAAACAGACCGCGGCTCGACGTTGAGGCTGCGCGGCCGTTTTCAGATTCGAGCCAAGCCGAGGGGCGGCTCCAATCGCCGGGAACACGGTCCTGGTGTTCACGAAACAGCGGAGCGCTGCGGCGAATATTCCAAGGGCTTTCGGAAAATTTGTAGGGATCGCCGGGGAACTGATGAGAACCAAGCCGCGGGTGCTCAACGCGGGTCAGATATTTTCGTTCTCGGGTCTGCGTGTCGGCAAGAAAAGCGCTTGGCGGATTGATGGGCGCCGCGGCGAGACGCAGTCCTTGAAATTCTTCGAAAAATTTTTGGGTCTCGTAATTCAGAGTACGCGCTTCCACCAGCCGATCGATCGTCGCACGCTGCGGAAACCGATTTTGCACCGCTTCGTATTTCGGGTCGAGCAATTCAGGCGGCCGGCCAAGCCATTCGAGAAAGCGCCGCCAATGGTCTGTTTGGTTGACGAAAATTCGCGCATAGCCGTCTTTACACTGGTATGTTTCCGCTACCGTGGTGGACTGGCTGTGCCCGGTTCGTGCGGTAATTTCGCCGGTCACACTATAGCGTGTGATTAGGCGCAAGAATGGGTCGGCAACGAGCACCTCTTGGAGCGACACTTCAACGTGCTCGCCACGTCCCGACTCCCGGCGATTGAAAAGCGCCACCAGTGTGCCAAAGGCGGCGTGAACCGACGCCAAATGGTAGGCGACGTCACACGGGCCCATGAGCGGCGCGCGGCCGGGATGGCCGCAGACACTCATTAGGCCGCCCATTGCGAATGCGACGATGCTTGGAGCTTTGAAATCCCGATAGGGTCCGGATTGTCCGAAGCCGGTAATCGAGGTGACGATCAATTTTGGATTAAGCTCCCGGAGAGCTGAAAAGCCGACATGCTGCCGGTCAAGAAATCTTACCGGCCTATCTTCCAGTAAGACATCGGCGCCCCGCGCCAGCATCTGCAAGGTTTCCTGGCCATCGCCAGTCTCCAGGTCCAATACGATGCCGTTTTTATTCGTATGATAGGCGGCGAAGGACAGGCTTTTTTCCGGGTCCGGCTCATCGTCCTTGAAGGGCCCCTCACGGCGCATCGAGTCACCCTCGGGACTTTCTATAAGAATAACTTCCGCGCCTAGATTGGCGAGCAACAATCCACAGTAGCCGCCCATTCGCCCGGTAAGATCCAGGACTCGTAAGCCGGCTAGTGCTCCGGGTGGGGTAGGGTCAGGCACCATGCTTTAACTCCGGGGGAGAGCATCGCGGCAGTATCTGAAGAGAGCAGAAACCGAACAACAGATTTGCGCTGCAAGATTTCATGCACATCCCTGGCGCTCAAGAGTTCGCCGGCGCTACGGTTGAGCCCCCTCGAGACCGACACCCGTAGTGTCGAAAAGTTCAACTTTGCCGTACTTTGTCAAAATCGGCTCGATTTTCGCCGCATCACCCACCGCAACCACTTGCATAGCTTCTGGATCTAAATATTTACGCGCGACCCGCTGTACGTCCGCAGCACTTATCGCCATAATCTTTGCTGGATATTTATCCCAATAATCGGCGGGAAGGTGATACCGCTTCAGGGTGATCGCGAATCCGAGGGAGCGCACCGGTTGCTCCAGCGAGAGGGCAAAGCTCGCGACGATGGCGCGCTTGCTGGCTTCCAGCTCAGCCCCTGAAACCGGTTCCTCTCTGATCCGTCGCAGCTCGTGAAAAAATTCCTCCAGTGCGCCCTCGGTCACTTCGGTGCGCATATTGCCGCCCGCGCGCCATGCACCGGGGTAATGCAGCGCGCTAAAATCACTGTAGACGCCATACGTGTAGCCCTTCTCCTCGCGTAAATTGAGAAACAGCCGCGAAGAAGCGCCGCCGCCAATCACATGATTCATGACGACCATTGAGAAATAATCCGGACTCAGCCGGTTGATGGCGATATTGCCGAGCGCGAGCGTGGTTTGGACGGAATTCGGGCGGTTGACCAGCACGATTTTGCGCGCTTTTGCCGCGACAGGATCAGCCGGCCAGGTTTCTTTGACTTCGTTTCTCTTCCAGCTCGCCAGAATTTTTTCCAGTTTGCCGATAAATTCCTTTGCGCGGACATCGCCCGCTACTCCCAAAATCGCGTTCTGCGGAGCGTAGTGCTCCTGATGCCATTCAATCAGCGCCTCTCGGTTCAGGTGATCGATGGATTCGTTGTTAGGCGAAATGATCGCGGCAGGGTGTTGACCGTACACCACTCGATTGAATCGTTCGTTCAGGAGAAAACCCGACGCGGAGCGTTGCTCGCGTAATTGCGCGCGCTGGCGTTGTTTCAGTTTTTCCAGCTCTTCGGCGGGAAAACTCGGCCGTAGCAGAACGTCTGCCGCGATCGCAAACCATTCATCAAAATTTTGACTCAATCCGGAGGCGCTCAATACCGTGTCCGGCGAGCCGAAGGATGCGCCGGCGCCGAGCGCAGCGCCGAGCCGGTCGATCTGCTCGGCAATTTGGATACTGCTCCGCGATGACGTTCCTTCGCGCAGCATTTGTGCAGTAGCATTCGCCAGTCCGGCCATACTACGCGGTTCGAAAAGCGCGCCCGCGCCGTCGATGTGAAGCTGCAAATTGATAAATGGCGCCCGATGATCTTCCAGGATCAACACGGTCAAACCGTTGCTCAACTTGGCCTCGGTGGGCTTGGGCAGTTTAACCCGCAAGATTTCACGTGAGACGGGGGCCCTGTTTTTGCGCTCGACCTTGCTTTGGGGTGTGCCGCTCGCATCCTGCGCACGAACCGGCTCGGAGAGCAGCGCCCAGCACGCGCCAAGACAAACGACAGCGCCGAGGCGACGCCATATGCGAGTTTTTGCAGCGCTAATCTTCATCGAGACTTCTCGGCGGGCGCGGCCGGCTTTGGCAGAGTGGTGACAACCGTGCGGTGCATCTCTTTCAAATAACTACGGGCGACCCGCTGCAGGTCGGTTGGGGTCACCTGTTCATACTTGTCCCAAATCGTATTGATCAACTCGGGCTGGTTGTAGTAAACGGCGAAATGCCCCAGGGCGTTGGCGCGTGAGCGGGTACTGTAGAGTTGCTGAGCGCGCTGACGCCGTATTTGCATCTGAACCTTCTCGATCTCTTCAGGGCTGACAAGCTCGTTCTGCAGAAGCGCGATCTCGTCGTAAATGAGTTTTTCCAGCTCGCTCAGATCAGCATTCGGCCGAGCCATGACACTGAACCAGAAAAGCGACGGACCGCGCTGCTCGTTGGCGTCGGCGTAGACGTTCAAGGCGATTTCCTTTTGCTTAACGAGTTTTTGATACAGTCGTGACGACACCCCGTTCGATAAAACATGTCCCAAAAAGTCGAGCGCGTACCAGTCGGGCGTGTTGCCCGGCGGAATTTTGTAAACAATATCGAGCTTCGCTGTCTGCGCAAAACTGTCATCGATCACTTTTCGCCGTTCGGTTTTTTGCTCCGGCTCGCTCATATCCGGCACGCTCGGTGCCGCTTGCGCCGGAGCAAAAAACCAGATCG
>DATIEH010000390.1:0-10265 GCA_035455905.1 Binatia bacterium
AACCGTCTTCACGTCGGCAGAGCCCACGAGGTAATACGGCATGATGTTGGTAATCGCCATGATCTCAGTGAGCTGAGCGCCGCCCGCGATTGCCGCGACCATGGAAGTCGGATCGGTATAACCGATGTCGATGCCGCCGCTGAGCATCGCTTGCGCGCCCTGAGTTCCCCCGGCGAGCTTGAGAATTTTGGCCTCGATAACATTCTTTTTGAAAAAACCTTCTTTATCCGCGATCCACAGCGGAGCCACGCGCGCATTGACGAACGCCACGCCCACGCTGACTTCAGCCGACTGAGCGGTTCTCGTCGGCTGCACGTAAGTGGCCATCAAGCTGATCGCTATGAGAAAGAGCATTGTTGCTGGCCGATAGATAAGAGAATCTCGGGTGTTTTTCACTTTAACTGACCTTCCAGGTAGAATTGCTAGTTGTTTGATCTAGAGCTATTGACGCGTCTGGTGCCTTCAGCAGTGAAGGCCTCGCCATGGCACTTGCGCGTCGCGCTTAGCTTTGCAGATGGGTCTTGAAGAATTGAAGGGTGCGGCCCCAAGCTTCTTTCGCTGCATCTTCTTGGCTCGTGTCCGAATTGAAACCATGCGGGGCGCCGGGGTAGATTTTGTATTCGAAAGATTTCCCATATTTTTTCATCGCTTCGGCCAATTTCGGTACGCCCGAGGTTATCCGCTCATCGGCGCCGCCATATTGACCCAAAACTGGAGCCGAAATGTTTTTGACGTCTTCGAGATTTGAAGGATTGCTGCCGTAGTAGATAACCGACGCTGAAAGATCTTTGCTCCGGGTCGTAAACAAAAGAGCTTTGCCTCCACCCCAGCAGAAACCGATCACGCCGATTCGATTGGCGCGGACAAAACTTTGCCCTTTTAAATAGTTGACCCCGCCCGTCAGATCTTTGGTGATCATGTCGTCATCTAGTTTGCGACCCGCCGCAATTGCGGCTTCCGCGGTTGAAAACGAACTCGTTCCTCCATAACGAGATAAAAGATCAGGAGCCAACGCGACATAGCCGGCTTTGGCAAGTCTGCGCGCCACATCACGGATCTGTTCTTTTATTCCGTCCCACTCATGGACGACCAACACCGCGGGATGCGCCTCGTTTCCTTTGGGCCGTGTTATATAGGCGCTAATTGCGGTCCCATCGGTGGATGCATATTTTATCTCCGATGATGTTAACCCAGGATCGTTGGGTTCGACCTGTGCCGCATGCGATGCCATCGGCGTGAATGCATCCACGAGTAACTTCCCCGCTGCCAAACCACTCGTCGCCAGCACGCCGTGTTGTAAAAATTCGCGCCGCGTAACCATGTTTGTACTCCGGACGCTAACCCTGCAAATGCTGCTTGAAAAACGCTAACGTCCGCTCCCAGGCATCTTTTGCCGCTTCCGGTCGGTAACGGTCCGGCCGCACATCGCTATTAAACGCATGCGGCGCGTCCGGATAAATCTTATAGTCGAACGATTTGCCGTATTTCTTCATCTCCTCCGCAAGCCTTGGCACTTGTGACGTAATCGGTTTGTCCAGGCCTGCATAGTTACCCAATACAGGTGCAGTGATGTTTTTGACGATATCGAAATTTTCTGGCATTGGCGCATAGTAGATGACTGACGCTGCCAGATCTTTGTCTTGGGTCGTGAATAGTAAAGCTTTACCGCCGCCCCAGCAAAACCCGAGAACGCCAATCTTGTTGGGCTGGACGTAATTTTGGCTCTTGATATAGTTTTGCGCGCCCATCAAGTCTTTCATTAAATTATCGTCAGTGAGGCTTGCAACCGCCTTCGCTACTGCTTGCTGGTTCGGAAATGACTTCGTGCCGCCCTCACGCGAAACCACGTCCGGCACGATCGCGACATAACCAGCTTTAGCCAATCTTCGGCCGATGTCCCGATTATGGTCCTCAAGACCCGTGTTATCACTGACCACGATCACCGCTGGCCGCCGGCCATCGCCCTTTGGACGAGTGACGTAAGCGTCAATTGATGCACCATCGGATGCGGGGTACTTAACATCTGTGGATATGAGCGCAGGATCGTTCGGATCGACCTGATTGGCGTAAACGGCAGCAGGTGCAAGCGAGTCGAGCAATGATGATGCAATGGCGACACTGCCGGTCCAGAGCACCGCACGTCTAATAAACTCTCGTCGTGTGATTGTTCCGGCACGATAGCTTTCCAGCAAACGCTCGAGATCCTCTGGCATGTTTCCTCCGTATCTATTTTTGCCTAGTCGTTTGTGCAGTTCCTTTCGAGAATCCGTAATCGGCCATCTTTTTCGAACCAATTTTTACTAAATATTTTGTGAAATAAACTGTTCGCAGAAGATATAGCATGTCCACAGATCCTGGCAAAAGCCTCTGGTGGGTCATCAAACTAACCCCCCATTATGGTTGATTCAGTTTCTTATTTGCCCGAGCGCTTTTTCGACAAAGCTGAAATCGAACACCTGGCTCGGCGGAATCTCCTTCGTCACGCCCATACTCTTTTTCGTGAAATCTATGGCGCCGCGCATCCATGAATCTTCCAAATAGCTAAGACCGCCCATGCGGCTCAGGTGGAGGTCGTAGACTTCGCCCGCCAAAGAAGGGTCTTTGACGCCCAGATATTTCGAAATAATGTCGATCGACTCCGCACGATGTTGGGAATAGTATTGCAGCCCCTTGAGACTGGCGCGCACGAAGGACAGTACTTCCGCCGGGTTGGTTTTAATTTTTTCTTCAGTAGCACCGACACCGCCCGACGGATAACTCGGAAGATAATCGCCCGAATACGCCAGCCGGCTGAACCCTTCGCGATAAAGCATGAGTTGCCGCGGCGGTGAGAGCAGACAGGCCGCAATGCGCCCGGTGCGCAATGCCGTTGCTAGCTCCTCCGGTGTGCCAATGACGATAGAAGTGACGTCCTTATTCGGTGTCAGGCCGTGCTTGACCAAAATCAGCTGAGTCAGCAGATCGACGGCGCCGCCGCGTGAAGAGATTCCAACGACTTTGTCTTTGAGCTGCGGAACCGTTTTAATATCGGGTTGGCCCACGAGATCGAATTGCGGCTTGGAGTTGACGATGAGAACGAGGCGCACCGGCGCGCCGCGCACGCCGGCAGCGATAATCGAGCCGGCTGCCGACGAATAATCGACGGAGCCGCCGATCAACGCCTGCATGCCGACCGAGCCGCGGATCAACAGCGTTTCGAGATCGAGTCCTTCTTCGCGGTAAAAACCTTTCATTTGCGCGATACGGAACTGAAGCTCGGTGACCGCTATGGAGGTTGTCGAAAAGCGGATCTTCTTGAGCTGCGCCGATACGTGCGCTGAACTCAGGGCTAGAAACGAAATCAGACAAAAAACTGCGGTGAATAGGTGCATGCGCGCCTCAACTCCGGTCACTTTTTGTCTTCCGACGAGCATTACCTGGAGCAAGCGCCGAGCCTAGCAAGCCGTCCGGTTTGGGTCAATGCGGTATTGCGCTGAGTTCCGTTGCCAAGCGCCAAGAAAGATTCCTCGCTGGGCTCGGAATGACAATTGCTGGCCGTTGAATCGATCGCCGTGTGTCTTGACAACCTCGCGACCCCTGACCTAGAAGTGAACTAGTTCAAATCTGCGGAGGAGCGTCGCTATGATCGCCAAAATTCGACATCTTGCCACGTGCACGGAACGGTATGACAGCGAATTCAAGTTCTACAATACGGTCTTCGGCATGAAACAAATCACGACCGGCCTGGTTGACGAGCACGGCAAGTCCAATCCGAACCGCGGTCACATCAGCGACGGTGTCATCGGGCTCGCACTCTTGGCAAAACGCGCCGGGAGTCAGCAAGGCATCGACCACTTCGGCTTCGAGGTCGATGATGTCAAGGAAGTTGTCGACCGGATGAATCGCTTGTATCCCGAGCTTTTACACACGAGGGCGCTGACCTATGTGCCCTTTGCCGGCACCCGTGCGCAAGATCCGACCGGAACGCAGTTCGATTTATCGCAGAAAGGGCAGGCCAATGTACGCGAAGGCTACCTTGCCGATGGATGGGAGCAGCCGCGCTGGCTGAATCACATTGCACTGCGCGCGCGGAAGCCGGAAGAGGTCGCCGAATTTTACACTAAAGTATTGGAGCTGAAGGGTGTCGAAGAAGGCGGCGAAGAAGGTTCGATCACCCTGACGGATGGAAAGGTGCGTCTGATTATCCGCCGCTGTCACGATGGATACTACCGCAGCCTAAGGCAGGGTTTCGATCACGTTGGCTTTCACGTCGAGAGCGTTGAAAAAACCGTCAAGGATCTAGACGAACTTGCCGCGAAGCATCCCGAATCCGCGCCAAAAAAAATCGGCGGTGGTCCCCAGGGCGGCGGGCTGCTGAAAGATATCGAAGCTTGCCCCATCGGCAAGCATGCTTTCGCGGATCCGGACGGAATCCTATTGGATATTTCGGAATAGCTGCAGACTTTCGCTGAAGCTGCGCTATCGTCCGCTGAGGAGCGTGTGGGCAGATTTTGCGAGTGCTTTGCTCGTGTACTGATCAAACAAATCCCCCTCAATCCCCCTTTTTCAAAAAGGGGATGAGTTAAATTGCGATCCCGCACAGACACTCCACCAACACTACTCTAAAACTGCCTCCAGTTTGTTGAAAGCGCGAGTTTCATGCGCCCTGCTTACCCGTCTGAGAGAAAGAGGGTAGGGGAGATTTCGCTAGGCCCTTACTTACGCGTCGGACAATAAGGGCTGAAGTTGCTGGAAAAATTTTCCGATCGGTCCGTGATGGACGAGGTCGGCAATCTCGTCGAGCGGCGTCGGGTCGCGATTGACGATCGCGAGTAGCGCACCACTTCTCTTGGCAATGACCGGAAAGGAAGCTGCCGGCTGAACCTGAAGCGAAGAACCTACCACCACGAAAATTTCCGCCTGTTCACTCCAAGTCTGGGCGCGCTGCATGGCAGTGATCGGCATCGATTGTCCAAACGACACATTTGCAGATTTCAAAAACCCACCGCACTCGTCGCAGGTCGGTGCGGTAAAATCTTCTGGAAGATCTTCGTAAACCTGTGCGGGCTGATACTCTTTACCGCAATTCAAACAGGTGACAAGACGGTCGGTGCCATGGAGCTCGACCAGTTTTTCGTTCGACGTGCCGGCGATCGTATGCAAGCCGTCGATGTTCTGTGTAATCAAGCCGAGCAGCTGCCCCCGGGCTTCGAAATCGCAGATCGCGTAATGGGCGAGATTCGGCTTGACGGTTTTGAAAAGCTCGTAGGTGGCTTTTTTCAAAAGCCAATGCTGTACGCGCGCGGATTCGCTCGCGAGGAAATCTTGAAACAGCACCGGTTGATATTTTGTCCAAACGCCGCCGGGACTGCGAAAATCCGGTACACCCGATTCGGTACTAATGCCCGCGCCGGTGAAAAAAACTACTGATCGTGAAACACGCAATCGCCTGGCAAATTCGTCAAGGTCATGCTTACGCCTGGATTTCATTTTTTTTGTGGTGGAGCCACCGGTTTCGGCGGCGCACTGGGCTGTCCCGGCGCAGCGGGCTGATTAGGCGTTGGCGCCGCGGGCGCTGGCTCAACATCGATAACTTTCACATCAAAAACCAGCGTCTTGCCGGCCAAGGGATGATTTAAATCCATGACGACCGTTTTTTCTTTAATTTCTCGCACCGTCATCGGTATCGGCGAGCCGTCTTTGTTGGTGCCGACGAGAACTGCCCCAAGCTTGAGCGCGTTGGGCGGGACCTTCTCCTTCGGAACCTCCTGAACCGCATTGGGATTCAATTTTCCGTAGCCGTCTTCGGGTTTGATGGTGATGTGCTTCTCGGCGCCGATCTTCATGCCGGTCAATTCTCTTTCCAGGCCGGGAATCATCATTTTTTTGCCATGGATGTACTTGAGCGGCTGGCTCCCTTTGCTGGTTTCGAGCAACTTACCGTCCGGTGTCTTCACTGTGTAATCCAAGGTCACCAACATGCCGTCTTTTACGACACCGTTGTCCTTCGGTTTTTCGGCGGAGGCGGCAAACACGCGGTTACCGAGCATCAAAATGAAAAGAAGCGGCAGAAACGCAGATAACTGGAGGCGCATCAAAAATTCTCCTAGATTAAAACGTTATGCGATGAGGTTAGCGGTTGGATTGCCGGAACACAAATAAAAAGCAAAAATTAGAGCAGCGGCATCAACGTGCAGTGGGGAGACAATAGATACGAGCACTGCAGCAGTCTGCGTTAATATTTCTCGATAACTTGCTTGCCCCAGGATTCCAGTACTTGGTCGTAGATCGCATTGGGCGGCGTGAGCAGAATTCTCTTGATTCCGTCGGCTTCGAGCCGTTTGATCTTGGCGATGCATTCCGCTGGCGTGCCGGCGATCGTAAAGCGCTCCAGTAGATAATCGGTGATCCATTCAGGGTCGATGCGTTCTTCGATCGGCTTTGAAATGTCGAAGTGATTCATAAAGCGCTGCACACCCGCGGCTTCGCCTTCGGGAACGGTTTCCATTGTAAAGCGAAAATTGTGGTGCGCTCGATTGGCCATGCGCGCGCGCACGCTTTGCCGGGCCATGTTCCCGTCCTCATGGACAGCGATCATGCCGGCGGGCATGAGATCGATTTCCTGCAAAGTACGGCCAACTTCTTGCGCGCCTGCGGCGATCTGCCGGCGCGCCCAATCGGTGACTTGCTGATCGAAACCCGTGCCGAGAATGACACCGTCGCAAACTCGACCCACGATCCGGAGAGTCTTGGGACCCTCGGCGGAAATGTAGAGTGGCACAGGACGCTTGCCGGCCCTCAGCCGCACGTTGCCGCCGGCGCGTTCGTGGCTTGCCGGTATATCGATACCGCGGTCATGGAGCAGATCGCGGATGAGGCGGAGTCCTTTTTCGAACACGACGAGTTGGGTCGCGGTGCGCCCCAGACTGTAAACCGGACCGTCCCCCGTGCCCAGGCCGATGATCGCACGCCCTTGAGAAATTTCATTGAGGGTGGCGAAAGAGCTGGCAGTGATTGTCGGGTCACGATACACCATATTGGTTACGGCTGTGCCCAGACGAATTCGCTTCGTATTGACCGCGCATAGCGCCAATGCCTGGTAGGGATCGACATTGTTCATCTGGCTATCCGCGAAAAAAATCGCTTCGAAGCCGAGCGCTTCGGCGCGCTCGGCGCGCGAGACAGCTTCCTGAACCGTACGCGCCGAACTGTGCAGACAGAACTGCATAAAAATTTTCCTCGACGAAAGTCCTCCGAACAGGCTGTGCTTTGATTACCACATCGATGCGCTAGCGCGAAGGCTTCAAGACCAGAGCGAATCCTGATGACCGCAGAGGTGCGGAGTACGCAGAGAGAGTCTATAACGTCTCGCTCCGTGTCCTCAGTGTCCCTGTCGTAAGCAGCATCGTCTGACGTGCTTGCCATAGTGTGCAGCCGCGAATGGCCAGGCCCGAGATCATAAAACAAGCGATACAGACCGTGAACGACCAGGCGTAGGAACCCGTGGAATCGAAAAGATAGCCGCCGATCCAGGAGCCGAAGGCGCTGCCCAGTCCGAAGCTTATTTCCAAGAAGCCAAAAATCAATCCGATCTTGTGACCAGAAAAAATATCACCGATGACGGCGCCGTAGGTCGGGTTGCCGGCGCTATGGCCGACGCCGTAGAGCGCTATTGTGAGATAAACCAACCACAACGGCGCGTCGAGAGTCATGACGATCATTCCAACCACGCCGATCACCGTAACCAAAATGGCAAGGCCGTAAGTCTCGCTCCGACCCAGGCGGTCGGAGATGGAGCCCCACAGGATGGTGGCGCCGATGCGAATAAAGCCGATCAGGCCGAAATAAAAAGACGCGGCAAGCTTCTCATAGCCGACTGCAACGAAGTGAGCGATCGCATGAGTATTGATCATGAAGAGCGCGGTGCCGAGCGCTAAATGACCAATGGTAATGCACCAGAATGGAAAGGAATGCGCGGCCTCGCGCAGCGTCCAGTCGCGCTCGGCGGTCGTCCTCACGGATTGGCGTTCTAGATGTTCCGCCGTCGCCGCGCAGTCGCCGTCGGGGAATTGCCCCACGTCTCGTGGCTTGCGCCGCTGAAGTAACGCATTAGCCGGGACGAGGAGCAGCAGCATCAGGCTGCCGGTAACAATGTAAGTCCAGCGCCAACCGACGGAGTCGATCAGTATTTGTGTCGCGGGAACCATAACCAGTGCGCCGACGCCTTGGCCCATCGAAGCAATCCCAATCGCCGTTGCGCGGCGCTTCACAAACCAGAAGGAGATCAGCGCGTTGTGGCCGACGAAACCAAGTGCGCCCTGGCCGAGAGCCGTAACGATACCGTAGGAAAAGTAGAGATCGAAGAGTGAATTGGAAATCGACGAAAGCATCAAGCCGAGGCCGACCAAAGCCGCGCCGAGCGGCATCAGCAGGCGCGGCCCCAACCGATCGAAGGTTAACCCGACGATTGGCGCAGCGAGGGCATATACGACGTAATTGATGGATGCGATGGAAGCGCCGTCGCTGCGCGACCAGGAGAATTCTTCCAACAGGGCCAAGTAGTAAACGCCAAACGCTCCGTTGACGCCGCGCATTACCACCATGTTGGCGAAACATAGGCCTAGGATGACGTAGCCGTAAAAAAAATGGGAACGCATGGGGGCGATTGGAGTTAATGGTGTATTGGAGTAGTGGTGTGATGGTTTCGGATTAACCCAACACTCCATCACTCCATCATTCCAATACTCCAATTCATCCGAGGGTCACTTCGCTTCCGCGCTTCTGATTTCTTTGATCTTGACGTCGAAGTTCAAGGTCTTTCCGGCGAGAGGATGGTTCAAATCGACGATGACGGTTTTTTCCTTGACTTCGTGAACGCGGAGGGGAATCGTTCCGCCGTCGGGCGCTTTGGTCATCAGCATCGCCCCCGGCTTTTGTCCCTCCGGCGGAATCTTATCGCGCGGAATTTCATGAAAGGCGTTTTTATCCGGCAAGCCATAACCGTCCTCCGGTTTCACGTGAACTTTCTTTTCATCGCCGACTTTCATGCCATTAAGCTCGCGTTCCAGTCCCTTCACGATCTGACCAGCGCCTTCAATAAATGTGAGCGGCTCTTTACCGACGTTTGTATCAATGACATTGCCGCCGTCGTCGCGAAGTGTGTACTCGATGGAAACGATCGAGCCTTCTTGAACCACCGAAGCCGGTTTGAGCGTGAGCGCCTGGGTTTGGCGCCCGTCGATATGCGCAATGCTGGTGAGGAGAAAAAGCGCGCCTAAAACCGCTCCGCTCATGACCAATAATGCAAAAAGTTTTTTCACGGTCGCCTCGAGTGATTCATCTTCACGTAGAAAGTTGCCGGCGGAGCGGTGGATATAAACTCCGCGCAGTGCAGGTTCAAAATAGTCAGGTACGGCTCGAACTTCAGCCGCCAAACTATCATGCTGCGCAAGGTGAAGTATCTCGTTCGTCGATCTGAGAAAGAGATTCTCCGCTGCGCCGCAGCATGACAACCCCTGGCCGGGCTTTCAGCACGGAAAGAGTAAACTAGTAATGCGCGTCGAAAAGTTCGGAATTTTCTGCGTTGTCGATTATCGGCTCGACAGGACTTGGCCACCCATATTGGTGATCTTGTCCAGACGAATCACTACGGCGGCACCCTTCCGCTCGGGATCCTTGTCCAATTCGTCTTTCACCGTGCGCGCCATGACTTGATCACGGATCGGTCCACTCTCGTGCACCGTCGCCGTTCCGTGAAAGCGCCAGGCGGCTTTGGTTTTGGCGTCCCGGAAAAGCACAATCACACGAGGGTTTTCTTTGACGTTCTTCATGTGCACTCGTTTGGTACGTTCCCAGTACGCAAGGGATTCGTTGTCAAAAACCATCATGCTGCCTTTGTAGCCGATATCCGGCTCGCCGTCCGCGGACACGGTAGCGAGAATGCATGGAGAGCCGTTAGCCAGAGCGTTATCGATAAGTTCTTTCATCTGATCGCTTATGGAAATCATAAATCACCTCCCGGAGCGTAGTAAATACCGAAGAACCGGCGCGTGGTCAAATTGAATCATTCAGGTGATTAACGCAATCCCTCGGTACGCGCTTCGCGCTACTCGGGATGGATGGGATCGCTGACCGCCACCCATCCCACGAATGGCTAATCCACCGCCACCAGCTTTCCATCGCGGTGCTCTACGGTTTTGCCGGTCAACTCCATTCCCGCTTGTGCCGCGAGGACGAAGCCATTCCCCAGGATTTCCGGACCGGGAAGACGCTTGCGCGCTTCTTCC
>DATIEH010000391.1:0-3325 GCA_035455905.1 Binatia bacterium
AGACCGCCGCCGCCGACTGGCACTATGGCGATTTCGAGGTTGGGATTTTGCTCGTAGATCTCGATCCCGATCGTTCCCTGGCCGGCGACGACCCATGGATCGTCGAATGCTGAAATGAAGCATGGCCCCGAAGCGCGGCTCAAGCGCACCGCTTCCGCGTAAGCGGCATCATAGTCGTTTCCGTGCAGCAGTGTTTCGGCACCATACTGTCGCACGCGGGTGACTTTGATCAGTGGCGCCGAGATCGGCATGACGATTTTTGCATTGAGATGGAGGCGCCGGCTATGATACGCGACCGCCATGCCGTGATTACCTGCGCTGGCGGCGATGACACCGTTGCGGGCTTCTTCACCGGTCAGCGTGAGCAAGCGGTTGAGTGCGCCGCGCTCTTTGAAGGATCCTGTCAGTTGTAAATTTTCCAGTTTGAAAAAAATTCGATTACCGGTCATCTGGCTGATGGTCTCGGAATGCGGAAAAGGCGAGAGGTAGATTTGCTCCCGAATGCGCTCGCGGGCTTCCTCGATATCGACGAAGGAAATCATGCTAGCAAAGTAGAATGAAAAGATGTACGCGCGCAACCAATCTCGACCTCTCGTCACGCCACCTCACATCAACGATGCCGCCATTAAATAAAGCGATTCGGCTTGCTTCCGCGACAGCGAATTTTCTATAGTAAAGCAATCATGATTCGAGCCGGAGTTGGACAATCTCAAGAAAAAGTAACCAGATGTGCGGTCGAGGAGGCTGCTGCTCAAGCATTGTCGCGTGCGGGGATCTCGCGAGCGGATTTCGCGATCATTTTCTTCACTGCGGATCACGCGGCACAGTCGAGCGATTGGGTTACAGGGCTTAGTCAAGCCGTCGGGACGGATTGCGTCGTGGGTTCGAGCGGCGCCGGCGTTTTGACTGGCGAAGGAGAGATTGAAGGTGGGCCGGGGGTCGTTGTTTGCGTGGTCGCCTCGGATACCCTTATGGCCCGACCGTTTATATTCGAGCCGTTGCGCGACAACGAAACGAACTTGGGTGTCAGCTTTGGTGATTTTCTCGCGAAGACCGAAGAGAAAAATTCATTACTGATCCTGCTGCCTGACTCCTACCAGGGCAATCCACAACCGTTGCTCGCCGGAATGGCACGGCGCGCCGGTTTCCATCCGGTCATTGGCGCCGGCTCGAGTGAGAACGGCACCACCGGTGCGACGTATCAGCTCTGTGGCGACAACCTCGCCACGAACTCGGTGGCTGGAGCCTATCTTTCCGGCGATTTCACTCTGCGGGTCGATATCACCCAAGGCTGCCAGCCGATTACAGAACCGATGGTGATAACCAAGGCCGAGCGAAATCTCATTTATGAGATCAATGGGCGACCGGCGCTCGAAACTTTTGCTCGCCTGCTGAAGGGACCGCTAGCCGAGGATATCCGACGTGCCGTGCGCGTTATCTTTGTCGGCTTGCCTGCCAATCGCCAGGAAAACAGCGTCGCCGACGGGCAATACCTAGTACGGAACATCGTTGGCTTGGATGCCGAAAAGGGCATTATTGGCGTGGCGGACGAAGTGACAGAGGGTGACGCCGTGATTTTTACCATGCGGGACGGTCAGCGGGCGCGCGAAGATCTCGGGCAAATGCTACGACGCCAATGCGAAGCGCTCGGTCATAAAAAACCAGCGTTCGGGATCTATTTTAATTGCTGCGCCCGCGGCAACTCACTTTACGGCATTCCAGGAATCGATTCGGCCTATATTCGCCAGGCGCTCGGTGAGGTTCCGCTGATCGGCATGTTCGGCGGCTACGAGCTTGCGCCGCTCGGACGTGCAAATCATTTGTTTGCGTACACGGGAGTGTTGGCGCTGATCGGCGAAAACGACTGATTCATTTTAGATTCGATTGCCGATTTTCGATTATAGAAATACCAACGCGGTTCGGTTCCGTAATCTAAAATCGGAAATCAAAATCGCGTGGTGGGGCGGCGGGGGGCTCAGCGTCCGATTCGTTTCCGCTTGTTGTTCAGATAGTCGACAACGATGTAGTTGCCCATCTGGTCGGGCGTGGTGTAAAACACGCGCCCGGTGTTGAGCCGCGACAGTTGATCGATGAACCCTTGCCGGTAGAAATCCGCGCCGAGCATAAACGTGTTGATCTTGATGCCGCTCTGGGTGCAGCGTTTCACTTCCTTCAGCGTCTCATGAACGATACGGCTGTGCAGCAGCGCCGACCCCCAGCCGCTGTGCAGCCGGCCGCCGCGATCGAGCGTTGCGGCCGTCGGTTCGCCGTCGGTAATGAGAATGATCTGGCGATTGGCGCTGCGGTTCGAGCCGAGTAACTGGCGAGCGTAACGTAGCGCTTCTTTGATATCGGTGCCGTGCTCCATGAAATAGGTCAAGGACACAATCGAAGGAAGATCCTCGGCGTGGATGAGCTTGGCGTTGGAGCGAAACGCGACCAAGTGAAGCGTGTCCTGAGGATATTTCGTCTGGATCAAACGGTGCAAAGCGAGCGCAACTTTTTTGCCGGCGTGCAGGGCGTCGTTCATCAACATCGAATAACTCACGTCGATCAACAGCGCGGTCTCGCTGACGGTCGAGTACTCGACCCGGTGCACGGAAAAGTCTTCGGGCGCAATCCGTAGCGGTTCGCCCCTTTTGCGTCTCTCCAGCGCGTTGAGCACCGTCTCGCTGATATTGACATGGAGCGGATCGCCGTATTCGTATTCCTTAGTCTCCTCCATGCGATCGCCCTGGGAACCGCGCGACGATGTGGCGTGATTACCCCAACGGCTCTTGTTGAGCATCTGAAAAATTTCGCGCAGCGCTTTGTCGCCGATTTTGCGCATCCCTTTGGGCGTCAAGCGCAGGCCATGGTTGGTGCGAACGATGTAACCTTCATCCTCCAGCGCCTGCTCCACGCCTTTTAAATACTTAAGGTGCTCATAGGCTTCTTCGCCAAGGATTTCTCTCAGTTCGTCGAGATTCAGCTCGGAGGGATCGCCCATGCCGCGTTGTCCCCAGCGAAGAAAACGCTCCAAGCCGCGGAGCTGACCGAGAATTTGCCCCGCTTCGCCCATTCCCATGCGCTGCGAGCCCTGAAAGCCAAACTGATTCATGAGCTGCTCGAGCTGCTGCATTTGATTCATCATGTCGCTCAGTTGCTGCAGCTGCTCCTGAGTCATGGAGTCGAGATTCTCCAGCATGTTTTCCAGATTGTTGACCGCGGCGTCCATCATGCTGGGGAGATTTTTAAGAAAGTTCTCATCCTCCAAGAGTTTTTGCATGCGGTCCAGCATATCCATCAGAGACTGCGGATCCTGTCCGCTCATGTTGGACTGCTT
>DATIEH010000392.1:0-3231 GCA_035455905.1 Binatia bacterium
CGATCGTTCCACAGCCGGCGGATTTTGCCGATCTGATCGAGGAGACGTTTCTCGTGCACTTCCTCCTCTTCGAAATCTTCACTATCCTCTTCGCCCTCCTCCTTGATGATCTCGCGCACGCGAATTTCATGCTGTGCGAGCTTTTCGCCAAGATCCAAAACGTAGGTTAACGCCAACGGGCTCGATAACACTTCATGAATAACGCGTTTTTCGCCTTCTTCGATTTTCTTGGCAATCTCGACCTCGCCCTCTCGACTGAGAAGCGAGACGGTCCCCATCTCGCGCAAGTACATGCGCACTGGATCGCCCGTCTTGCCGACGACATCGCCGTCGCTGTCGAGCTCAATTTCTTTTTCCTCCTCTTCTTCCTCCGCGAGATCCTCACCGGCGCCTCCCAGAGTCACCCGCTGATTGGCATCGACGACCTCGATATCCATCTCACCGAAAATCGACATAACATCGTCGATCTGGTCGGGCGAGACCACTTCCGCTGGGAGCATGTCGTTGACATCGTCATAAGTCAGATAGCCTTTTTCCTTCCCGAGATCGATGAGCTTTTTGACCTCCTTCATATTTTTTTTCTCCACCGGCTGGGCGGTAGAGTCGGAGGCGGCTTGAGCCTTGGCTATCGGACGCGCGCTTTCGGTTCGAGCTTTCGGTGTTCTAGCTGGCGTTCTTTTCGTACGAGGTCTTGCCATTCTAGTATCCTTTCTCTCTTCGCGTTCTCATCTTTCTGTTCTTCCGCGACGCGGATTTTAAGTCGCTCGTCCCGCTTTTGTGCCTTGATATGCTTACCCTTTAAACGCGCCAGGCAGTCCGCCGCGACTTTGCCACACACGGCATCGGTGAGATCCTCTGTTTCCAGGGCCAAACGAGCGACCTCACTCGCGAGTTCCGCCGGCAAAATTTCACTCAATCGAGCAACTTCGATATTCTCATGGTTGTGCCACTGGTTGAGGATAGCGTCAACTGCCGGAGTCCACAATGATGAAAATCCCTGACGCGCTTCCTCATCAACCGCAACTTGTTCAATGACTTTGGGTAAGCGCAGCATTGCCCCGATCAGCATTCGCTCCGCTTTGTCTTCGCGCGGCATCGAGGCAGGCGCAACCGGACGATTCTGCGCCGTGCGCGCGGGCAGAGGCGAGTGGGTCCGCTGTCGCATCGTTTCCTCACGAATGCCGAGCAGGTCGACGGCGCGACCGATGAGCAGATCGACCTCTAGCGGGTTGTTCAATTTGGCCAGCACCCGGCTGACTTCAGCGGCGATTTGGCTTTTGCCTTCCAGGCTTTTACCGTAGCGCCGCTCGAGCCACAGAAAGAAAAAGTCCGCGAGCGGCACCGCCTCATCGAGAATCAGTTCAAGACGTGCTTTCCCGTGCCGTCGCACGAACGTGTCGGGATCATCCCGCTTGGGTAAGAAGGCTGCCCGGCCGAGCAATCCCGCTTCGACGAAGACTTCGAAGCTGCGCGCAGCGGCCTTCTGTCCGGCGTCATCTCCATCAAAGAGCGCGATGACATTTTTGGTGTAACGTGACAATAACCGGATGTGATCGACGGTCAACGCAGTCCCGAGTGTCGCGACGGCATAGGGAAGCTCGTGTTGCGCGAGCGCGATCACATCGAGATAACCTTCGACCACCACGACCCGGTCGGCCTTACGAATACTCTCTTTGGCCTGGTGCAGCCCGTAAAGCGTCGACCTTTTATGGAACAATGGTGTTTCGCTGGAGTTGAGGTATTTGGGCAGAGCGTTGTCCAACACTCGACCGCCGAACGCGACGATTTTGCCAGCGGCGTTGGCAATCGGAAACATCAGCCGGGCGAAAAACTTTTCACGGTACTGCCGTGGCGCCCGTTCTCCGACCAGGCCGAGTCGAAGGGCGTGTTCAATGGCGACATTTTCCTGGCGCAGCAACTGCAAGAGTCCCGAACCGCCCTGCGGCGCATACCCGAGCATAAATTTGCGCGCCATGGCTTCATCGACGCCCCGAGAAGCAAGATACTCCAGCGCCTTTCGGCCTTCGGGTTGGCGAAACAGAATTTTTTGATAGTGAGCGGCAGCCTGTTCGTTGATGCGATAAAGATACTCGCGATCTCCAGCAACCCGCGCCGCAGCAGATTGCTCGCTCCGCTCGATGACAATCCCGTAACGCTTCGCGACACGCTCCACCGCTTCAGGAAAAGCCAGATGATCGTACTGCATCAGAAAGTTGAAGACGCTGCCACCCGCCTGGCAGCCGAAACAATGATAGATGCCTTTTTCCTCGCTCACCGTAAAAGAGGGGGTTTTTTCGCCGTGGAAAGGACAAAGCCCCATATGGTTTCGCCCGGCTTTTTTCAGCGTGACGTAGTCGGAGATCACTTCGACGATCGAAGCCCGGTGACGAATCTCGCTGATCTTTTCTGGGCTGATCATGAGCTGGTTAGAGCCGGCGGGTGGGGATCGCCTCGCCCCAGTTCAGGCGAGTCAGAACCTGTTGCTTGCCAATACGAATGATCCCCTCCGCGAATCGGGACAGTGGCGGCAACAGATACGAACCGCGAGAAGTTTCCGTGCTGGCCTTGGAAGCTGAGCCGGCGTTGAGCAAAAAGAAAACCCCAAGCGCCAGAATAGCCGCGCCCTTTCCCAATCCCACTAGCACACCTCCGGCGCGATTGAGCGACTTGATAAACAATAGACTTTCCGAGCGATGCAGCAACCAACCGATCAAGTTGAAGGCGAAGTACGCGACGAAAAAAATCGCAATGAATGTGCCGCCTTTCAGAAACAGCGGCGATAGCTTCCACCACTGCGCGGCGTACGTCGCTGCGGGTTGAGCGAACTCAACTGCGAGTATAAAACCAGCGATCAAGCCCAACAGAGAAAAAAGTTCGCGGAAAAAGCCTCGGAAAAATCCTCGCAGACCGAAGAGAGCGAGGACGCAGGCAAGAATCACGTCGATCCAGTTCACAGCCCGGAACCATTGAGAGCGCGTGCCGAAACTGCCGAACTCGCGCACACGCGCCACAATCCGCGCGGAATCATTCCGCTCTGCACACGTCTCGGACAGTCAATCGAGCCATTTTGAAATGCCGGTCGCTGGCAAGCACGTTACCCGGCCAGAAGAGTTTTCGCCAACTCGCTTACTTGTTTACCGTCGCTTCGGCCAGAGACCTTCGGCATTACCAGTTTCATCACTTTACCAAGATCCTGAACCCCGCGCGCACCTGCTTCGGCGATGCTGGCCT
>DATIEH010000393.1:0-7706 GCA_035455905.1 Binatia bacterium
CCGCCGCGTTGCTTCTCGTAGAGAATTTCTTTGTAGTCAGGCATCAGAACTCCTTAGCGTTCAAAACGTTAAAGCGGTTCAAATAGTTCAAATCGTCAGGCATTTCGTTTTAACGGATTGAACTGTTCTAACATTTTGAACAGTTTGAACATCCCAATTGTCTTTACCGGTATTCCGTATCGTACAACTGTTTGATAAAGCCGCTTGTTTCTATTTCTCTGACAATACTGTCGTCGACGAACAGCTTGGCGTCAGCCCCTTTGGCTTTAGGCTCTTCAGCAGCGACGAACTCGAGCGAAGTTTCAATGGCCTTCGGTGTGGCATACGGCACTTGATTGTAATATTTCGTTGCCAGAAGATTGTACGAGGCCTCGAGATAGCGGATGTTTTTCTCCTGGGAAGACTGAATGCGCAATTTTTTTTGTAAGACATCCAAGCTTTCTTTTTTGTACTTCTTGAAGTAAGCGATTCCTTCGATCAGTCCTTTGACGAAACGCACAGCTTGGCTGCGGTTGGCACGCAGATAGCTGCGCGTACTGTCCACGGTATTTTGCAAGTAATAAATGTCCATATCCGCAGGGTCTGCTAGGGTGCGAAAGCCACGTTCCTCGGCAACGAAAAATGAAGGCATCGTGAGCACCGCGCCATCGCAACCGCCTTTTTCCAAACTGGCAAACATCGCCGGTGACGAGTCGAGCTGAATGAGCTGAAAATCCTCCGGCCGCATACCCCATTTTCTGACGAACAATTGAAAGGCCCAGTGTCCGGCGGAGCCGAATCGGGTGATCGCAACTCGCTTTCCTTTGAGCTCGGCGGGAGTTTTAATATCCGGTCGGACGATCAAACGCTGCAGGCCGCGGCTCATCGGCGAAGCGGTCAAAACAGGGTCGGCACCGCGCAGAGCCGCTCGAATGACTGCATCTCCACCGCCGACGGAAAACTGAATTTCTCCCGAAAGCAAGGCGCTGACGACGCGCGAGGCACCGCCGCCGATAAAAATCACCTCGACATTGACACCTTGTTTCTTGAATAGGCCTTTTTCTTCTGCGACCCAGATGCTGCCTGATGTCGCGCTAATGGAGCTGAGGCCCAATCTCACTCTGTCTTGTGCTTCGACAGGTGGATAGGCCAGAAGAGCGATGGCCACGACAATGACACAGCTCAGCCTTTGCAGAAACATGCTTAACCCTCCACAGGCACGAGGCTCGGTTGAGTTCTTCTTAAGTATTAGAAGGCCGACTGGCGGTCAAGCGAATCAGTTTGAAAACTGCTGGAAATTTTTACATCATTACCGATCGAAATAAATCTATTTCCAAATATTATCGAGGAAACCGGATTGCTTGAGCTCCGTGACGTAACTGTTATCGAAGTAAGCACTCGTGGGAGTTGCTTGAACCGACTTGGCATCGATCATGTTCACCTGGACCATGCGTTGCACCATGGACTGCATTGTGCTTTCCGGCACAAATGGCTCGCGGACGAAAGTTTCCGTGACGTATAGAAAGCTTTGCCGCAGTAAATCGTTATCCGTGATGCCGAGGTATCTGGCAATCAGGCGTTTGGTGTAATCCTCGTTGGCGATTGCGTACCGGGTCCCTTCAATGGTGGATTTGATAACCCGCACCACAATCTCCCGATGCGCGGCGGCAAACGATCTGCGCGCGACAATGCCTTGAGTCATGAACCCGCTGCCCAGCGCACGCAGGTCCTTCGGCGTCACGAGCTCGCGAAATCCTTCTTTGATCATGCGAAAGCCATGGGGCGGGGACAGCACGGCGCCATCGATCGCGCCGCGGGCCAACCCGGCAACCGCTTCAGGAAAGCCGCCCATCTGCAGTATGTTCACATCCTTTAAATTATAGCGCTCGATCAACGTTCTAAGCGCGAAGTCAGTGACGGAGCCAAACCGGGTGATGCCGACCTTTTTACCTTGGAGATTTTTGATATCGCGAATGTCCGGCCTAACCAGCAGGGATTGTGTAAAAAAAGGCGCCATTGCCGCGACCTGAATGATGTCGCCTCCGCGGAGCACGTTCGTGATCACCGCCGGGCCGCCAAAGCCGGCAATATTCGCGGACCCGGATAACATCGATTGCACGATGACGGCGGATGCGCCGACGTAAACCATATCGATATCTAGCCCGTTTTGTTCAAAAAAGCGCCGTTCCTTCGCGACTACCCAAGGAATACTATTGAGCCCCAGCGGACCGTAAGGAAAGGGCAGCTTTGTCAGTTCCTGAGACGACAAAAATTCAGTGGTGCAGAGCATCAGAACAAAAGCGATCAAATGACAAATGACTTTGTGCAAGAGCCCTCCGAGTCCGTTGAAAGATCTCGCAAGTTTGCCGGTATGGCAAGCTCTTGAGTCGTTGAGAAGTGATGTAGTTCGATCAAGACCTATCTTTTTGTTCGAGATGACACGACAGCCACGCCGAACTGCTTGCCAAAGGAGTAGTGTTCAACTATGCATCGAGCTTGACAAACAGAGGAGTGCATCATGCCGAAAGTCAGATTGAATGACATTGAGATCTACTACGAAGAACACGGCCGAGGCCGGCCAATGCTCTTTCTAAGTGAAACGGCTTGCGACGGCGAGGTCTGGAAGATTCATCAGGTGCCGGAATTTTCCCGAGACCATCGGGTGATCATTCACGATTATCGCGGCACCGGACAATCGAGCAAACCGTCCATCGATTACACCACGCGCATATTTGCCGACGATGTCGTGGCGTTGATGGATTGTCTCGATGCGGAAGATGCAATCGTCGTCGGGCACTCCATGGGAGGCAGGGTGGCGCAATTGTTGGCGCTCGATCATCCGAAGAAGGTCCGCAAGCTTGTCCTGGCATCCACTGGCGCGCACTATCCGCAAACCAAAGGACTGCCGTTAAAAATTTGCCAAGAGATGATCGAATGGGGCTATGAGAAATACGAACGGGACCATACGATTCTCGTCGGCTGGACCGAAGACTACGTCAAACAACATCCGGAGAAAATAGAAAATTACCTAAAGGTAAGAATGCACAATCTCTGTCCGGTAGAATTCTATCTGCGCCATCTGCTTGCACGCCAAAGCCATGACACAAGCCAGAGACTTAAGGACATCAAGCAGCCGACCTTGATTCTCGTCGGCGAAGGCGATCAGAACATGACCAGTGAAATCAATCATCGAATGTCGTCCGAGATTTTGGCCAGGGGCATTCCTAACTCCAAACTCGTGGTGCTGCCCAATGAGCGCCATAGTTACTTCTTTTCGAATCCGGGTAAAGCTCATCGGCTCATCCGTGAGTTCATCAGAGAATAGTGCGCGAGCGAGAAATGCCGACGGTTCGCGTCAACGACGATGAAATTTTTTATGAAGCGCACGGTAGGGGACGGTCATTCGTTTTTTTTAGCGAGACCGCCTGCGATGGTGAGATTTGGAAGCGTTATCAAGTTCCTGAGTTCTCGAAAGACCATCTGGTGATCATCCATGATTATCGCGGCACCGGACAATCGAGCAAACCGTCGATCGACTATACCACGAGGATGTTTTGCGATGACGCTGCGGCAGTCCTAGAGGAGTTGAAGGTGCGCGAGGCGGTCGTACTCGGCCATTCTATGGGTGGACGCGTGGCGCAACTTCTTGCCTTGGAATATCCCGAACGAGTCGGCCAATTGATTCTCGCCTCCACTGGCGCGGCTTTTCCGGGCGCCACGGGTCTACCTCTTACAATGATCAAGGAGATGATCGAATGGGGCTATCCCAAATACGTGAGAGAGCATACGGTTCAGGTGGGATTCACGGAGCAATTTGTTACCACTCACGCAGATCGCGTCGATGAGTTCTTCCGGACGAGGCTGGCGAACCTTTGTCCGGTAGAATTTTATCTGCGCCACGTTTTGGCTCGGCAAAGCCACGACACGCGTGACCGACTGAAGGAAATTAAGGTGCCGACGTTGGTGATGGTGGGAGAGCATGAAGGCGATCCGAACCTGGCGATGACGCATCGTGCCTCATCGGAGCTGTTGGCGAAAGCGATCCCCGGTGCTCAGTTCGTCGTGTTGCCCGGCCAGAAGCACAACTATTTCGCCAGTGCTCCGGAGGCGGCTCATCGGGTAATTCGTGATTTTTTATGTCAGTGAGTCGAGCTGCGTGACGGGTTCCTGGTTTTCTTGTCGCGTTGCCTCGGCTGGAAGTCTTTTTATAGGTGGACGAACGCTCGCACCCAATTCACGGGCATGGCCGTGTGGCCCTCGCCGGTGACGTCTTCGGCGAGAAACACATCACCAGGTCCGAACACGCGCTTGGCGCCGTCGCCAACGCCGATTTCGACAGTTCCCGAGAGTGTAATACACCACTGCCGGCGCGGCGCGGTGTGCCAGCCGTGCAGATCTTCCCGATTGCTATCGTTCTTGAACACCAGCGCCTTGGCCGGAAGCGTCGCCAAAAAATGTTTGGACCCCTCGGTTTGATCCAAATCTTCGAAGTGAGATCGACGGTCATCACCCGTATAAAGCCTGCAAAATTGCATCAAGCCTCCCGCGGCGTAGTTTTGTATCGCTTAGCAGCAATGGCAGCGCGGTTTCAAGCATGGTGTTGCCGGTGAGCTTGGGAGAGAGCGAAACATAGAGTTGATGCATCGCATGAGCTTTATTCAAGGATCACTTGAATCGGCCGAACGGAGCTCGGCTTTGAAACGGAGCCGGACGTAATCCGCGTACCAATTACCGTCTGATTGGCGAAGCTGGCATTCAAGCGCGTCACGCACTTCGTGCACAAACCCCTGCTTATCTGCGTCCGCCACTGATTTGGTAAACGGTTGGGCGAACAATTCCAACCATTGGACAATATCACCGGGAAGCTTTGTTGGCCGGGGAATGAGTTCTATACAATCCACATAGAAGCCAAACGTTTTGAGCAATTCGGCATAGTCTTCCGGCGCTGGATAGTACCAGGGATCGACTTGCCACGGATCGATGGAGCGCTTTCGCAATCCAGCATGCAGGGCCTTGCGTATGGTTTCGACATTGCCTTTGCCGCCGAATTCGCCGACGAATCGTCCGAAGCGTTTCAGGCAGTTGGCTACACTTTCAAGGACCTTTTCTGGCCGCTTCATCCAGTGCAGCGCTGCATTTGAAAACACCGCATCGAAGCAACGCTTGAACGCGAGTTGCTGACCATCCATTTGCATAACGCTCAGGCCGCGGGCGTGCGCGGATTTTAGAAACGGCATACTAGAATCAACGCCCACGACGTTGCTCCGGGCGGCAATTTTTTCGGCAAGCCCGCCGTCGCCGCAGCCGAGATCCAGAATCAGCTCACCGGGTTGAGGATCGAGAATCTTTAATAGCGGCTCTCCAAGATCGGAAACAAACCGCGCGTCTCGCGCATAGCTCTCGGGATTCCAGGTGGTCGATTGGCTCATCGCAGTAAAGTAGCATCCAGCGATTGTCTTGCAAAACCAGGAATTCCCCGTAGTCTTGAATATTTTATGGCCACTCCGGGCTCGGACTTGTCTTCCTTGAGGATCGATCGGTCAGCGACTCAGTTGCCGCAAAAACGGCGCTCACGCAGTCGAATCGTTATCTGGACGATCGCCGTTCTTCTGTTGGTTGCGGTTGCTTTGGCGATCAAGCAGTGGCTCGACCCCGGAGTTGAAGTCCAAATTGCCACCGCCACACTGACTTCTCCCTCCCAAGCCGATGCCGTATTGACGGCCAGCGGTTATGTGGTCGCGCGGCGCAAAGCGGCGGTGGCTTCCAAAGGTACGGGTACGCTGGTTTATCTCGCCGTCGAGGAGGGTGACCGCGTCAAGAAGGGGCAAGTCATTGCGCGCCTGGATGATTCGGACGTCATGGCCACACTGAGGCGCGCGCGAGAAAATCTGCGGGTCGCCGAAGCGGATCTCGATGAGGCCAGAAAAAATTATGAGCGTATGCGCGCCGTGATCGAAAAACGAGCAGTTTCGCAGGCCGATTACGACGCCGCCGAGGCGCGCTACAAGCGCGTGGTTTCCACCATTGAGGCGGCCAAATACGGGGTCCGAGAAGCAGAAGTCGCGGTCGAGAATACGCGGATCATAGCGCCTTTCGACGGCACCGTTTTGAAGAAAAATGCGGATGTCGGCGAAATTGTCGCACCGCTGGCCGGAGCCGCGAGCTCCAAAGCGGCCGTCGTGACGATCGCCGATATGTCTTCACTCGAAGTGGATGCCGACGTTTCGGAAGCCAATATCACGCGGGTAGCCGCTGAGCAGAATTGCGAGATTACTTTGGATGCGTATCCGCAACATCGCTATCCAGGGTACGTCAGCAATATCGTCCCCACCGCCGATCGCGCGAAAGCCACCGTAATGGTCAAAATAAAGTTCAAGGAATACGACCAGCGGGTTCTTCCGGAGATGGGCGCGAAGGTTACTTTTCTCGCGCCGGGAACTCGCGCCGACGCGATGACGGTAAAACCACTGCTGACCGTGCCCGCAGCGGCAGTGGCGGCGCGGGACGGCCGCGCAGTGGTTTTTCAAGTCAAAGAAAATCGCGCCGTCGAAGTTCCTGTGACGACCGGCCGACGAATAGGGAACGCGATCGAGATCACCGGCGGGCTCAAGGAAGGCGATCGCGTGATCAACAAAGCCGACGATCGGATTAAAAACGGCACCAAAGTCAATTCGAGCCAAAAGTAAACACGTTTGCCGGATGGATGCTCTCATACAGGTCCAGGAACTCTACAAGTCTTACCAGCGCGACACCCTCGAAATCCCCGTGCTCCGGAATATCAATTTGAAAATTTTCGCAGGTGAATTCCTGGCGTTTATGGGCCCCTCGGGATCGGGCAAGACCACGCTGCTTAACCTAATCGCCGGCATCGACAAACCGACTTCCGGAAAAATTATTATAGGCGACATCGATATCGCCGAACTGAGCGAGACAGAGCTCGCAGTCTGGCGCTCGCGAAACGTCGGGTTCGTCTTCCAGTTTTATAATTTGATTCCGGTATTGACCGCGCTGGAGAACGTCGAGCTCCCGCTGATTCTCACGCCTCTGGATAAAAAAGAACGGCGCGTCCATGCTGAAACCGCGCTGACAGTGGTGGGTCTGGCAGACCGGATGCATCACTATCCGCGCCAGCTCTCCGGCGGGCAGGAGCAGAGGGTCGCGATTGCCCGAGCGATCGCGACTGATCCGGCAATCCTGGTGGCGGACGAGCCCACCGGTGACCTCGATAAAAATTCCGCCGAGGAAGTGCTCGGCCTGATGGATCGCCTCAATCGCGAGCTCAATAAAACCATCCTAATGGTTACGCACGATCCGCGCGCGGCCGAGCGCGCGCGGTCGGTACGGCATTTGGAAAAAGGGGAGCTCGCATAACCTGTTCACTGTTCGACTTTGCTAGGGTGAGCGTCAATACTTGCGCGCATCGTTAGTTTGTCGAACAAGAGGGTCTTTCCCGGCGATGGAGCTGTTCCGATTACTTTTGCGCAATGCGCTGCGTCACAAAATGAGAACCGTTCTGACGGTTCTCGGCGTGGGTGTCGCGGTGATGGCTTTTGCTTTGCTGCAAACTGTGGTTACGGCGTGGCATGCTGGGGTTGAAGCTTCCGCCGCTAATCGATTGATCACTCGACACGCCGTGTCGTTTGTATTCCCATTGCCGCTCAGTTACCGCGATCGCATCGCGCAGATTGCCGGCGTGAACAAAGTGACCTATGCGGTCTGGTTTTCCG
>DATIEH010000394.1:0-12270 GCA_035455905.1 Binatia bacterium
CACGGGCTCGCTGGAAGTTCCCTTCGGCGAGCATCTCATCGACCTGACGCCACCGTGGCGGCGATTGACGATCGCCCAAGCGATTCGGCATCACGGCGAAGCCGAACGTCAAAACCTCGATGATCTCGAGAACCTCAACCAATTCGCCAAAGACAAGGGGCTCCACATCGATTTAGGCGCGCCTTATGGAAATGCCCTCGTGGAAGTTTTCGAGGAAGTCGCCGAGGCAAAATTGATTCAGCCGACGTTCATCACCGGTTATCCGCTCGAAGTCTCACCGTTGGCGCGAAAAAATGACACCAACCCGGCAATGGTCGATCGGTTTGAGTTGTATATTGGTGGCCGCGAGTTGGCTAACGCATTCTCGGAGCTCAATGATCCGATGGATCAGCGGCAGCGCTTTCTCGAGCAGATGCGCGCGCGCGCAGCCGGCGACGACACGGCAAATCCCATCGATGAAGATTATGTGCGAGCACTGGAATATGGCATGCCGCCCGCGGCCGGCGAAGGTATCGGCATCGATCGCCTGGTCATGTTGCTGACAAATTCCGCGTCGATCCGCGATGTCATTCTTTTCCCCTTGCTTCGCCCGCACCGCTGAGTCAATTTTCCCATGAAATATGAGCTTTTTATTGGCCTGCGCTACCTGCAGGCACGCCGGCAAGAAACTTTCATTTCGCTGATCACCGTCATTTCGGTCCTGGGCGTGATGATCGGCGTAATGACGCTCAACGTCGTGATGGCCGTCATGACCGGGTTTGAAGAGACCTTGCGCGATCGTTTACTCGGCATTAACGCGCATATCGCCCTGGTGAAGTCGGGGGATATGTTGCAGGACTATGAACGACTCATACAGCGGGTTGTGAAGGAGGATGGCGTCGTCGCAGCAACTCCGACCATCTATGGTCAGATTATGCTCACTTCGGGATCGCGTGTGTCTGGTGTCGTGGTTCGGGGCGTGGATCCGGACCGGGTCAATAGCGTCGTTAATTTGCAAAGCTATATTCGCGAGGGGAAACTCGAGGCGCTCAAAACTCCACAGCCGATACGGGTGGACGATCGGACGGTTTTGCTTCCGGGGATTATTTTGGGCGAGCGTCTCGCCAATCAACTGGGGGTTTTCGTCGGTAGCCCTGTGCAGGTGGTCTCGCCGTTGGGCAGCCCGACGGCGATCGGTGTGATCCCCAAAGTGCGCCGGTTCGTGGTGACCGGGATTCTCCGAACCGGCATGAGCGAGATCGACTCAACGCTGGTATTGCTTTCTCTCAGCGATGCGCAGAAATTTTTTGAAATGGACAATGCCGTAAGCAATATCGAGATCCGCATTCGGGACGTCAATCAGTCGCGCCAGGTGGCGGAGCGCATCCAGCGCGATCTGGGTTTTCCTTATTTTGCCGAGGATTGGACGAGGCTCTGGCCAAATCTGTTTTCGGCGCTCAAACTCGAAAAGACCGTTTACTTCCTGGTCCTCCTGTTGATGGTTTTAATCGGCGCTTTCAACATCATTTCTACCCTCGTCATGGTGGTCATGGAAAAGAAGAAAGATATTGCCATCCTACGCTCCATGGGCGCAACGCAAAAAAGTATTCGTAAGATTTTTCTCCTCAAGGGCTGTATCATCGGCGTGGTCGGTACAACTTTGGGCGTGATTCTCGGGCTGCTGGTGTGCGCGCTGATCTCTCAATATGGTTTTCATCTTCCAGACGGAGTTTTTCTAATCTCCACGGTGCCGGTGCGAGTTTATTTCAGCAACTTCGTTCTTGTCGCTTGCACCTCTTTCGTCGTTTGTCTGCTTGCGAGCATTTATCCGGCGCGGCAGGCGGCGAAGCTCGACCCAGTGGAAATCATCCGCTATGAATAGTCTTCTGGCGGTTAGAGACCTGCACAAGTCCTTTTTCGAGGGTGGTAATGAGATTCATGTTTTACGCGGCGTCAATCTCGACCTGGGCGAAGGCGAACGTTTGGCGGTGGTCGGCGAATCTGGAGTAGGCAAAAGTACTTTGCTCCATATTCTCGGCACCTTGGATCATTTCAATTCCGGCCAAGTCCTATTTGGCGGGGAAGAGGTGCCAGTGAACGATGAAGCTGCGCTGTGTCGATTTCGTAATCGACAGATCGGTTTCGTGTTTCAATTTCATTATTTATTGCCTGATTTTTCTGCTTTGGAAAATGTCATGTTCCCAGCCTTGGTTCAGGGAATGGAAGCGGCAGAGGCAAGACGTCAAGCGCAAGAATTGTTGGAGGTCGTCGGATTAAAAGATAGGCTCAGTCACAGACCGGGTAAATTGTCCGGCGGCGAGCAACAGCGAGTCGCAGTGGCACGAGCCGTAATTCTTAAACCCAAGTTGGTGCTAGCCGACGAGCCCACGGGATCTCTCGATCCCCGTATTGGAGAGGGCGTTCAGAATCTGCTGTTTCGGCTCAATGAGGAGCATGGGATCGCGTTGATTGTGGCCACGCACAACCGGCAATTTGCCGATAGCATTGGTCGTCGAACCGAGCTTCGCGAAGGTTTGCTGTTTAACGTCTAATGCGAAGATTTGGCTTTACAAAAGTAGCGGTATCTGTTAGAAATTCGAAAATATTTGGGTCTTATTCCACCTTGCTGAAGGCCTCCCGATGAATTTTTCGATGAGCGCCCGGGCTAGCCTGATTTTCCTAATCATTTGCAATGCGATTCTGGTTTTAGCAGTCGTTCCTATTCAAGCCCAGATTCAACAGAAGACCACGCTCAAAGACATTAAAATCGAAGGCAACCAACGGGTTGAGGACGATGGCATCCGGTTGCACCTGAAAAGCCGGACCGGCGACTCCTTCGATCCGGCGACTGTCGATCAGGACGTAAAGGCCATTTATCGCATGGGCTTTTTCGACGATGTCAAAGCCGATCTGACGCCGGAGGGCGTCCTCATTTACACGGTGAAGGAGAAGCCTTATATCCGGGAGGTTAAAATCCAAGGCGCAGCCCAAGTCTCCAAGGAAAAAATCGAAACGGCGTTCGGCATCGGCGCGCGCACCATTCTCGATCGTGTCAAAGTTGCCGAAGGCGTCGACAAGGTGCGCAAGCTTTACGGCGAGCAGGGCTACGTTAACGCCGCGATTGATTACGCGGTCTCCGTCGAGGCGAATAACCAAGCGGTAATCACACTCGATATCAACGAAGGTAACCGTTTGTTGATCAAGAAAATCATGTTCGAAGGCAACAAAGCTTTTTCGGAGAGCGATCTCAAAGGCTTGATTGCGACCAAGGAAGAATGGATTTTTTCGTTTATCACGAACCGCGGCGTGCTCGACCGAGACATGCTAACCAATGATGTGGCCATCTTGTCGAATCATTATAACGACAACGGTTACGTCGAGCATAAGATCGACGACCCGGTCATTTTGCGCGGCCGCGATGGGCTCGAGGTGGTATTTCGAATCAATGAGGGGCCGCAATATCGTGTCGGCAAGGTGGAGATCGGAGGTGAGCTGATCCAGGACGGCAAGGATATGCTCAAATCCGTAAAGCTCACCACCGGCCAGATCTTCCGGGGAAGCCGGCTGCGCGATGATATTACTTCGATAACGGATATGTATTCGAACAAAGGATTCGCCTTCGTTCAGGTCGATCCCATTACCAAAGTAAACCCGAATGACAAAAACGTCGACGTGGCTCTCGTGATCACGAAAGGGCCGCCGGTCTATTTCAATCGCGTTCTGGTCGCTGGAAACACAAAGACGCGCGACAAAGTGGTACGGCGTGAATTGCTCACCAATGAGCAGGAACTTTATTCCGGTAACAAGGTGACCCAAAGCAAAAATGCGCTTCAGCGAACCGGGTATTTCGAGGACGTTCAGATTACGACGAAAAAAACCGGCCAGCCGGACACGGTTGATCTCCTTGTCGATGTGAAAGAGGGGCCGACTGGAACCTTTCAGATCGGCGCGGGATATAGCAGCGGCGACGGTGTTTTGTTCAACGCCACCGTTTCCGAAAAGAATCTCTTGGGAAAAGGTCAGGGGGTGAGCGGCAATTTTGCGATCGGCTCAAAGCGGCAAGATTACATTCTCAGCCTGACCGACCCGTATTTTAATGACACTAAAGTCAGCGCGGGGCTCGATGCGTTCAATACCAAGCGCGCATACACCGATTTTGACGAGCATAAGATAGGCTTTGGCGTCAACACCAATTATCCGCTGAAGGATTTCAGGATGCCATTTTTCGGTACGCCGCGAAAAGAGCCAGGTTCTGATGAGCTGGCGGGCGCCGCGCCAACGACGATATGGGATTACATGCGAGGTGGTATCGCCTATGATCTCACCCGGGATACAATCGGCGGCGTCAACGCTAACGCCTCACAGGCGATCCAGGATGAAAAAGGCACGTCTTTGACGAGTGCCGTGACCCCCGGGATTACTTACGACAGTCGCGATCATTTTTTTGCTCCGACGGAGGGCACGAAGTCCGCTTTTTCCATAAAGACCGCCGGGCTTGGTGGAGATTCTCGTTTCATCAAAACCGATATAAGCGGCAGATGGCACTATCCGCTGCTCAAGGACCCTAAGTGGGGAGGCAATTACGTCCTCGCTCTAGGTGGACAGCTCGGATATGGAATAGGTTTTGCCGGGGCGCAGCCGGGTAGTGACGGCATGACTCTGCCGATGTTCGAGCGGTATTTTCTCGGCGGCATCAATTCCATACGCGGTTTTCAGGACCGCAGTTTGGGCCCGCGACAGCCGGCCTGTAATCCGGATGCGGATGGCGTCTGCACCAATCATGGCAGCGACGTCATTGGCGGCGACACAGCAGCGGTAATGAACGTGGAGCTTCTGTTTCCAATAATGGAACAATACGGACTTCGCGGCGTAGCGTTTTTCGATATGGGCAATGCCTTTACCAACGGTATTAACTTCGGTGACATGCGGAGGTCGGTGGGAGCCGGGGCGCGTTGGATGTCGCCGTTTGGCCCACTGCGAGTCGAGCTTGGGTTTCCCCTGAACAAAAAACCGGGCGATGAGACATCCGTGCTCGGGTTTTCCATCGGCAGTCAACCGTAAGGCGCTGCCATTCCAAATTTTTCAATAACTACAAACGGAGGCTCTGAGTGAAGTACTGGCTGGCCATCGCGGTGCTGGTTCTTTCCGGTTCTGTAGCGTCTGCACAGGAAAGAATAAAAATAGGGTTTATCGATATTCAAAGGGTTATTTCCGAGTCGCAAGCGGGAAAACAGGCTAAGGAACGATTTCAAGCACAGGTGAAAAAGGCCGAGGCTGACGTTGTCAAAGAGCGCCAGGACCTCGAGAAATTGAGAGCGGACATGGAGAAGAAGGGTCCGCTTTTGAAGGATGAAGAAAGGCGCAATCTCGAGGCTGATTACCAAAGGCGCTCTGTCAATCTGCAACGCGCGATGTCTGACTACCAGCAGGAGTTGCAGCAAAAAAACAACGAGATGATGTCTGACATCCTTAAGCAGCTGGAACAAATCGTGACCGAAGTCGGAAAGGCCGACAAGTTCACTCTCATTCTAGAACGCTCGCAGATTCTTTATAGCGACCAGGGAATCGACATCACGAACAAAGTCATCGAAAGTTACAACAGCCGGACGAAAAAATAGGTGGCGCTCAGTAAAACCCTCAATGAGCTTGCTAGCCAGGTTGGAGGGGAGGTCGCCGGCGACGGCGATGTCGTCATTCACGGAGTCGCGCCCATCGACGAGGCGGTTGAGGGCAAGATCACCTTTCTTAACCATCCGCAGTATCGGCGTTTCCTTCGAGAATGCCGGGCGAGCGCGGTGATTGTCGGGCCGGAGACCTTTGATGAACCGCAGGGTAGGCGGCTCAATCTCCTCCGTTGCAGCGACCCCTATATAGCGTTTGCAAAAATTTCACAGCTGTTTTGTCCGGCACCGCGATTCAACGGACAAATCAGTCCCGGCGCGTACGTCGACGAGAGCGCAACAGTGAATGAAGGCGTGACGATTTTTCCCTACGCCTGGATCGGCGCACGTACGCAACTCGGTCAGGGCTCCGTCGTTTTTCCGGGGGTATTCATCGGTGAAAATGCGGTCATCGGCGCGGAGTGCATACTGCACCCGAATGTGGTGGTGCGGGAAGGTTGCCGCTTGGGCGATCGCGTGATTTTGCACGCCGGTGTTGTGATTGGCAGTGACGGTTTCGGGTATGCCGGCAAAGGCAGCGGCCGAGTCAAAATCCCGCAGACCGGCATTGTGGTGATCGAAGATGACGTCGAAATCGGCGCCAACACCACTGTGGATCGGGCGACTCTCGGTCGCACTGTCATCAAGCGGGGCGCCAAAATCGATAACCTGGTGCAGATCGCGCACAACGTGACGGTCGGCGAATTCTCCGTGATTGCGGCACAGGCAGGCGTCGCCGGCAGCACGCGGATCGGCAAAAACGTGACGTTAGCGGGACAGGTCGGTGTCGTGAATCACATCGAGATCGGCGAAGGTGCGATCATTGGACCGCAGTCGGGTGTGCCGCAGTCGGTGCCGGCGGGCGCGGTGCTTTCCGGTGGTGTTGCCGCAGCGCCGCACCACGAATGGTTAAAGGTTATGACTCTGCTGCCGCAACTGCCAAAGCTTTGGACTTCGGTGCGACGTTTGGAGAAGCAGTTGGCGCACCTCCTTCAGACGGGTGAAAAGGAGCCTGATCGCGATGCTCGACGTTAATGCTATTTTTCAACATATCCCGCACCGTTACCCATTCCTGCTGGTGGATCGTATCCTGGAGATTCATGGCGAGGAGAAGATCGTCGGCATCAAAAATGTTTCCATCAACGAGCATTTCTTTTTCGGCCATTTTCCCAATCGGCCGGTCATGCCTGGAGTGTTGATCTGCGAGGCGATGGCGCAAGTCGGCGCGATTTTCGCCCATAACGCCCGCGGCGGGACAGGCGACAAGAAAGTTTTTGTGCTCACTGGACTCGATCATGTGAAATTCAAGCGTCCCGTGGAGCCTGGCGATCAACTGCGCATGGAACTTACTTGCCTCAAACGTCGTGGCTCCTTCTGGAAAATGCAGGGAGTCGCTACCGTGGATGGCAAATTGGTGGCTCAGGCCGAAATCTCCGCCATGGAAGTCGAATTGGCGTGAAGAAAGCGGCCGCCTTGAGCCGGGTTCATTCAACGGCAATCGTCCATTCTGCCGCTGAGCTAGCGCCCGATGTGGAAATTGGCCCCTATTCCGTAATTGGCCCGGAGGTGCGCATTGGCAAAGGCACAAAAATCGCTTCTCATGTGGTTATTCAGGGCCGAACCACATTAGGCGAAGAGAATGTGGTCTTCCCCTTCGCCAGCGTCGGCACCATCCCCCAAGATCTTAAATACAAGGGGGAACCGAGCGACCTCTTAATTGGCAATCGCAATACGATTCGCGAATATGTCTCGCTCAATCCTGGCACTGCGGGCGGCGGCATGGTCACGCGTATCGGTGATCAAAACCTGTTGATGATGCAGTGTCACATCGCCCACGACTGCATCATCGGCAATCGGAACGTCATCGCGAACGGTGCGACGCTCGGCGGCCACGTCACCATCGAAGACTTCGTCATCGTCGGCGGATTGGTAGGCATTCATCAATTTGTGCGGATCGGCACCAGTGCGATCATCGGCGCTGGATCGATGGTTTCAAAGGACGTTCCGCCGTACTGTAACGCGACCGGCGACCGCGCCAAACTGCACGGCCTCAACCTCGAAGGCCTGAAACGCCGCGGCTTCGACAGAAGCGTCATCGATATCATCCGCAAGGCCTACCGGATTGTTTTTCAATCCAGGCTCAGAACCGAGGATGCGCTCAAGAAAGTTTCCGTCGAGCTGCCAGGGATTCCGGAGATTGAAAGATTCGTCTCGTTTATAGGCCAATCGCAACGAGGTGTCTGCCGCTAAGAGCTTTTGCTTGGATCGATTCCACATCACCGTCTCTCTTCTGAAATGGATTTCCCCGGTTAGACTACTATCCCGTGAAAAACATAGGTTTGATCGCCGGTAACGGTAAGTTTCCTTTGATTTTTGCTGAGCACGCCAACCGTGCCGGTTACAACGTCGTCGCGGTCGCGCACCGCGGCGAAACCGATCCTGCCATCGAGCGGTTTGTGAAGGACATCCAGTGGGTGTACATCGGGCAGTTGGGCAAGATCATCCGCAAATTTCAGCGCGCGGAAGTGAGTGAGGCGGTGATGGCCGGCGGCATTCGCAAGGTCAAGCTGTTCGACAATTTCCGACCGGATCTTCGAGGGACGCGGTTTTTGGCAAAACTCAAAAGCCGGGAAGACGATGATTTGTTGCGCGGCATTGCCAATGAATTGGCTGCAGATGGGATTAACATTATCGAATCGACGTTCTGTCTCTCCGAAATCATTCCAACTCAAGGTGTTCTTACCAAGCGTTCGCCGACCCAACAGGAATGGGACGATATTCATTTGGGTTTTCGCACCGCAAAGGAAATCGGACGCCTGGGCATCGGTCAGACCGTGGTGGTCAGAAAACAAATTGTTCTGGCGGTGGAAGCCGCCGAAGGAACCGACGCTGCGATCGAGCGCGGAGGAAAATTAGCTAGATCAGGCTCTGTGGTGGTCAAAGTCAGCAAGCCGCAGCAGGATTTGCGTTTCGATGTGCCTGCCGTCGGCCTCGAGACCGTCAATCGTCTGCACGAAGTTCGTGGCCGAGTGCTCGCTATCGAAGCCGGTAAAACCATCCTGCTCGAGAAGGACAGTTTGTTGAAACACGCGGAAGCGTGCGGCATTTCATTGGTCGGTGTTAGCGGCTAGTTATGTCGGAAGCGGAAGATATGATCACCACCGGCGTGGTCGGCGTCGGTTATCTCGGCAAATTTCACGCAGAAAAATACGCCTCTTCATCCAAGGCAAAACTGATCGGGATTGTCGATATTGACGAGTCGCGCGTCAACGAAATTAGCGCGGCGCTCGGCGCCCCGGCATTTACCGATTATCGAAGTTTGTTCGGCAGGGTCGCGTGCGTTAGCATAGCTGTACCGACCCGGCTGCATTATCAGATCGCGCGTGATTTCATCGATGCGGGCATCGACGTGCTGGTGGAAAAACCCCTCACCGCAAACATCGCTGAAGCCCGCGAGCTCGTCGCGGCTGCGCAAAGAAAAAACGTGCTGCTCCAGGTCGGTCATCTCGAGCGCTTCAATCCCGCAATTCGCCGACTGGAAGGGGTCATCAAAGAACCCAAGTTCGTCGAGTGCCATCGTTTAGCGCCATTCGTCGAGCGCGGTACTGATGTGGATGTGGTACTGGATTTGATGATTCATGACATTGATGTGATCGCCAGTTTAGTGCGCGCGCCGATCGAGCGCGTCGAAGCGGTTGGAGTGCCCGTGCTCACCGAGCGGCCGGATATTGCCAATGCTCGAATCAACTTCGCCAACGGTTGCATTGCGAACATCACGGCCAGTCGTGTTTCACTCAAGCGGGAACGGAAGATCCGCTTTTTTCAACCTGATGCCTACATTTCGATCGATTACGACCAACGCAGGGCGCAAATTTTTTACAAACCGGCTCCTGGCGCTGGCTGGCTCGACATTCGTACCGAGACCGTTGAGATCAAGGAAGGTGACGCTCTAGCCGACGAAATCGATTCTTTTCTCGAATGCGTCCGCAGCCGCAAACATCCGTTGGTGGGCGGCGCGGAAGGGCTGCGCGCGCTGGAAATCGCATCGATGATCAGCGCGCAGCTTTGAGGTGCGGTTTTGTCTGATGCAGGCGAAAGAAATCATGTTGGTCGTCGGTGAAGCTTCCGGTGATGCCCATGGCGCGCGGTTTGTCGAGGCACTGCATCGACGCGATCCTCAAGTGAAAGTCTACGGTGTCGCGGGCGAACAGTTAGAACGGAGTCAATTTGAGCCGCTCTTCAGCGTCGCCCAATTGACCGGCATGGGGTTCGTGGAACTGGCCGGGAATTTGAGAAATATCTGGCGCGCTTACACATTGCTAAAACAAACTTTGAAAGCGCGTCGCCCCAATCTTTTGGTATTGATCGATTTCCCTGAATTCAACTTGCGTCTGGCACGTTTGGCCAAGTCCCTTGGGATTCCGGTGCTCTATTATGTCAGCCCGCAGATTTGGGCCTGGCGCAGAAATCGCGTCAAGCAGATCGCCCGATGGGTCGACCACATGGCGGTCATTTTTCCTTTCGAGACGGATTTTTATGAGCGCCACGGCGTCAAGGTCAGTTTCGTCGGCCATCCGCTGCTGGAAATGGTCAAGTCGAGTGCCGAGCGCGCGGAAACTCTCACCAAGCTTGGTCTCGATCCTAACCGGCCGGTGATAGCGCTACTACCCGGAAGCCGTCGCGGCGAAGTGACGCGGCATCTACCCGCGATGGCCGAAGCCGCGCTTGATCTTTCGCGCGAACGTAAAGCGCAATTTCTTTGCATTCGGGCACCAACTATAGATGGCGCGGAGCTGCGCCAGTGGCTCGATCGAACCGGTGCGCGTATGCCCATTGTGGAAGACGATCGTTATGGCGCGATTCAGGCTTCTGACGTGGCCTGGACTGCTTCCGGCACAGCGACGGTGGAAATCGCGCTTCTTGGCCGGCCGATGATCATAGTTTATCGACTATCCTGGCTGACCTATCTGATTGCTCGCTGGCTCGTCCGCGTCGATCACATCGGAATGGTCAATCTGATCGCCGGACACCGACTGATGCCGGAGCTGATCCAGCGCGACGTGAGCCCGGATAGGATCGCTGCGGAAACTAGGACTTTGCTCGACGATCCGAAAAGACGGGCCAGAATTACTGCGGAACTATCCAAGCTGCGCCAGCGCCTCGGTGCGCCCGGTGCAGCGGAACGGGTCGCGGACCTGGCATTTTCCATGATGCGGTGAAGAGGAGAGCAGCCGGTGCAATCTTACCTTCGACTACTTGCGTATCTCAAGCCCTATGTTTGGCCCTATTTTACTCTGGGGATGCTCTGTATGCTCGGCTTTGGCGCGACGGACGGGGCCATCCCGTTTCTCGTGCAGCACATCATGGACGATGTCTTTGCACGCAAGGACCAGGCAACCCTTTCGTATCTCCCTTTGTTGGTTGTGGCAATTTTTGCTTTCCGCGGCCTGATGAATTTCGGTCAGAGCTACCTCAACGACTATGTGGGATTGCGCATTATCAATGACGTCAGAAATCAGCTCAACCGGCATTTCCAATCCTTATCGGTTTCCTTTTTTCACCGCCATCCAAGCGGAACGCTCCTGTCTCGCGTCAACAGCGATGTTTCGCTCGTAAGGTATGCAATCACCGATGCGCTGGCTTCTTTTTTGAAGGACTCCACTTCGCTCGTGGTTTTGATGGTGGTGGCGTTTTTGAAAGACTGGGTCCTGGCGTCGATCGCTTTCTTTGTCTTTCCCGCGTCGGTGCTGCCGATCATGCGGCTCAGCAAAAAAATCAAAAGATTCACTCGGCGCGGCCAGATCAGCACCGGGATGTTGACGGAGCTACTTCAGGAAAGCATCCAGGGTAACCGGATCGTCAAGGCATTCGGCATGGAAGATTACGAAGACCAGAGGTTCATGCAAGAGAACTTCCGCCTTTTCAAGCAATCCTTGCGCGCGAGTCGAATCAAATCGATCGTCTCTCCCGCGATGGAGCTGCTGGCCTCGTTCGCGATCGGAGGTGTGGTCTGGTACGGCGGTTGGAGCGTCATTGCCGGCGGCCGAACCCAAGGCGAATTCATGGCATTTATGGCGGCCATGTTTTTGATGTACGGCCCGTTTAAGGGGCTGAGCAGAACGTATACCTCCGTGCATCAGGGTCTGGCGGGTGCGGAACGAGTTTTCGAGGTTCTCGACGAAAAACCGGCGATTACGGATAAGCCCGACGCCAGACCGGCGAAGCCGTTCGCTGAAGAGATTGAGTTCCAAAATGTCAGTTTTGCCTATGCCGATGCGCCGGTGCTCAAGCAAATCAACTTGACCATCAAGGCAGGTCAAACCGTTGCGGTGGTCGGCATGAGCGGAGTGGGTAAAAGTACGTTGGTCGATCTGATCCCGCGCTTTTATGACGTGAGCGACGGCCGCATCCTGCTCGACGGCGTCGATATTCGCGACATTACGGTGCGCTCGCTGCGCGCGCAAATAGGTATTGTCACCCAGCATACATTCTTGTTCAACGATACCGTCAAGAACAATATTGCCTATGGCATTCTCAATCCCGATATGAGTGCTGTCGTTACTGCTGCAAAAGCCGCCCATGCGCACGAATTCATCATGGCTATGCCAGACGGCTATGACTCTTTCGTGGG
>DATIEH010000395.1:0-4732 GCA_035455905.1 Binatia bacterium
CGATAATAATCGGCTAGATCCTGTTCCCGCCGCGCCCATGCGAAAGCAATAAGCGCCGGCTTGGCCGCGAGGGTTTTTGCAAACATGCTTTCCTGGATTTGAAACAGCAGATGGTTGATGCCGAAGGGCTTCTCCGTGCGCTCACGGATTGAAGCGATTTCACGCTCGAGGCTCGCAGCGTCAAAGGCGGAGGTGCCGAGCGTGCCAAACCCCCCCGCATTGGAAACCGCCGCGACCAACGGCGCGGTGGTGGCATTACCCATGCCACCGAGAACGATCGGATGGGGGATGCCGAGTAGATCGCAAATACGCGTTCGAATCATGGGGCCTCCTTTTGCGCGGCCGATGCTGCTTCAGCCGCAACCAGTCTCCAGCAAATTCGGCACAGCACCTCAACCACGGGAAAACTCAACGCCACTCGGTTCGATCGGGATGGTACACTGCGGTGGTGAAGTGTTTTCCATTCAGATGAAAAATTCCCATCAGGCGAACTGCACGCCTGAGCGTGGCATGCGGTGGTGAGCGATCCGCCCATTTGATGAATTCCCGGATCTTGTCGGGGCTCTCTTTGCTCTGGATTTTCACTTCAAAGGTAATTTCCTCGAATCCCCGATGCTCGTAACCGAGGTCATAGAGGTATTCTCCCCGACGATCAAACCAGCCGCGCACTTGTTCTTCTAACGATTCGATCTCCAGATCAAGAACGCCGGCGGCGCGTCCCCACTGAGTAAAATGACTAAAACCAAATCCCGCTAAAAACGTATGCCCGGGACTGACGCCTTTGCCGAAGCCGGTGCTGTGGTCGTTCTCATCACAGATCAGTTCCTGGTCGCGAATCTTGGTTTTCCCGGAGCAGTTTTCCAACCATGTGATTGTGACATTGGGTGTCGACCGATAATCTCTGGGATCCGCTTTCTGAGGCAATTCGACCAGCAGCTTGTCGAGATATTTCATTTTCTCTTTATAAATTTTGATAGCCATTCGTGCGCTCCTTCAACGAATCAAATTGTGACGCGCCAATCCTCGATTCTTCCGAGGTGGTTTTGGGAAATCCACTCCGTGGCTTCAATGTGTTGTCCAGTCACTCCAAGCCCGTTCTGACAAGCGAGAAAGAGCGCCGCCGGCACCATGATTTCCGGACGTAAATAGATGAGGCGGGATTGTCCTTTAGCTGAATGAGTTTTTCCGGGTCGGTCAGGATCGAATGTTTGCCGGGCGATAGGGAATTGACCGCAATATTGTAGGATTGGAATTCCAGAGCCAGACATTGGGTCAGAGCTTCTACGCCGAATTTAGAAGCGCAGTAGGGGACTCGTCCCGCCATGCCCTTCTTACCAGCGCCAGCCGAGATATTGATGATGCTCCCGCCGGCGCTGTGTCGTAGCAGCGGCAGGCATTCCTTGATGCACAAAAACGGGCCGCGCAGATTGACATTAATTGCCGCATCCCAATCATCAAGTCTGAGATTCACGAACGGAATATAATAGCTGGACCTATCGCCCAGCTGGTTCATGCGCAGTGCGGCGTTATTGATCAGAATATCGAGACGGCCAAAGCGGTGAGTGACGACTTCCCCCATGCGCCGGACATCGTTCGGCTGCGAAACGTCGGCTCTAACGAGCACCGCTTCATTTCCAAAAGCTTCAGATTCGCGGGCAGTCGTTTCGAGTTGAGTTAGCGTGCGCGAAACGAGGACAACGTGAGCGCCGGCTTTTGCAAAGCCGATAGCGAGCGCTTTGCCGATTCCCCGGCCGGCTCCGGTGATCAATGCTACTTTTCCATTGAGCTCCATAGTCGATGGGTATCAGAGTTGCCAGTGGTGGTGTTGCCCTGTCGGCCCTCAAGTTTAAAACGCATGCCATCAATTCTTCGGCCATGGCCGAATTTCCGAATCCGATCGCAATCTTCGCGAGTCGTAAACCTCTCTATGGGTGAAGTCAGAAATTTTCCGGCGCGGCTTGGCCTTCGGCCAACTCTGAGCATGGCCGATCGGCACGACCCACAGCAGGCGCAGCAGTTCGGGAACTTGAAACAATTCTCGCAACTCGGGTTCCACCTCTTCGCGAACAGACACCCAAACCGTGCCGAGATGCATGCTCGCCGCAGCGAGCATCATCTGCTGCACAGCGTTCGCCATGCTCGCTTGAAAGAGTTTTTCGCGATCGCCCTCCTGGCGGGTGGTCAAGTAAACCGCCTTGGTTCTCGGATCCCCGCATGCGAGCACGATCACGCTCACGTCGCCGACGTAGTCTTTTTTAAGGCCTTTGTAATTAACCGGGTCTTCGCGTTTTCGCTGGCGCCATTCGTTATCGTAAATTTCGCGGATGCGCCTCATTTTCTTTCTGTCGCGGGTGACGACGAATTCCCAGGGTTGGGTATTGGCTCCGGAGGGCGCCCATCGCGCCGCTTCGAGGATGATGTTGAGCTGGGCCTCGCTCACTTTACCAGTTTTATAGACTCGTACGCTGCGCCGCTTTTGAATCACGCTCATCAGATTTTGAACGGCGGGATCGATAGTCGCGCGCTGGAATGCTGAGGGTTTGGCTGCTTGCGCCATGAAACCTCCAATTGCTGGTTCGTAATCGACTGCAGGCTTCGCTGATGGTGCGTGGTGCTCGGTCCATGAGGCCGGTGCGAAGGCTTGTATTTCTAACGAAGCTGATCTACCCCTAAACATATACGTAGTCAATATGCGCGTGGCCAAACGAACCGCTTCTCCGGTGCCTTTGTATTTCAAAGTCATGATGGAGATTCGTGATGAGATCCTGTCGGGGAAATGGAGTTACGGCCATCGTCTCCCCGGCGAGATCGAGCTCGCCCGCCGGCTCGGCGTGAGCGTCATTACGGTTCGACAAGCATTGACGCAGCTCCGTGCTCAAGATCTGCTGACCCGCGAGTGGCGGAAAGGGACCTTTGTCAGCTGGAAAGGACCGCTAAAACAATCTGTGCAGCTCGAAGTCGAGACGGAAGATTTGGCTCCCGTCGAGGCGGAAGGCACCAGCTTCAAGGTGCTTAATTTGGAAGACGTGGACCCCTCGCCGGAGCTGCGCCGTGACTTCGAATTATCGGCCTACGAAAAAGTCAGGAAGATAGAGCGCATTCGCCTGGCGCAGCGCCGGCCGCTTGCCTACGTGGTCTCCTATCTGCCGGCGCGAATTGCCGCTCATGTGCGGATCAAGGGAATGAAAACGATACCCTTATCGACAGTCATTGAAAGCTCATTGCGCGTGAAGATCAGCGGCGTGAAACACATCGTTGAAGCGAAACTTTCCGACGACGCCGTCTCCACCCACCTGGACATTCCACAGGGCTCTCCGGTTCTTTATGTCGAGCGCGACCATTTTCAAAAAAAACGCCTGATCATGCGGACCGCAGGCTTTTACCGAAGCGATCTTTTTCGCTACGAGCTGAAGTTGAAACGAAAGAGGATAGATCGGCGCGCCGACAGATAAGCTCTGGCTGATTGGCAGTGATGCGGTCGAATGCGGTCTCGCGAGTGCCGGCAGTGATCGTGGAGAAGGGAGGCTGCCGTGACTATTTTCAGCGGTGAAGTGGGTCTGCAGTTCACGACGCATCTTGCCAGCCGCTATTCGCTCCCGCAATGGGTCGAGCTCGCAGCCCTGGCTCAACGCCACCATTTTGCTCAACTTTGGGTGAACGATAATCTGGGGCACAGAAATATTTTTGTGCTTTTGACAGCGATCGCTTCGAAGGTGCCGATCAAGCTCGGCACCGCGATCCTCGTGCCTTATTTTAGAAATCCAATCGATACCGCGGACGCGCTAGCGACACTGTCGGAATGCATGGACGGGCGCGAGATCAGCGTGGGCATCGCCCGTGGCGATTATGCACAAGCGGGAAATCAGCTGCACCTGCGCAAACCGATCGCGATGGTGAAAGAGAGCGTCGAATGCTTGAAGAGCCTTTTGCACGGTGACGAGGTGACGTACCGTGACTATCCTGTTCTCGGCGAATTCTTCAATCTGCGCACGGATGCCAAAATTCGATTGGGCTTCGTGCCGAAATCGCCGATCCGGTTTTATTGCGGCGGCAACGGTCCGCGGATCATGGAAATTGCCGGACGAATTATGGACGGCGTTCTGATTGGCGGATTCTTCATCCCTCTCGTACGCAGTGGCAGGCTATCCGGCTTGCTCGAGCAGGCCGAGCTAGGAAGGAAAAATGCGGCTCGCGCGGCACGTCTGCGAAAAGTTTGCGAAATCAATATTTCCATCGACCATGAATCTGACGCGGCGAGAAACTTTCCCAAGCGATATATTGCGCATATGCTCGTGGTGCTCGATGCGATGGGCTTCTGCGAGGAAGAGTTCGCGGCATTGGGGGTGGACCGCCAGCGAGTGATTCAAATCAAGAAAGCCTTCGAAGCAGGCGGCACCATCGAGCAGGTCTCAGCCCTCATCACGGATGCCATGGTCGATAGCGGCTTTATCGCCGGCACGCCGAGCCAGTGCATCGAACGACTCGAAGAAATGTGCGGGTACGCGCAAGAGTATGGTTTCGATCAAATCTGCTTGTCCAAGCTCGGCCCGCACTACGAGGAGGCGATTACCGTTCTCTCCCGCGATCTATTACCCTCGCTTGCACGATAAGCGTATTGGCTCGGTTCCAATGATTCTGAGGTTCGAGACGGGGAATACTTAATGGCGAGAATGAATGCGCGCATGATGCGGACGAAAATGGCGCTCGAAGTTGCGGCGGAATTATACACGCG
>DATIEH010000396.1:0-2275 GCA_035455905.1 Binatia bacterium
TTTTGCGCCAGAGTATCTCGCCATGACTCGTTCGATCTTGGGCGACGATCCGTTCCCCTACGGCATTAAAGCCAATCGAGCAATGATCGATACCATCGCCAACTACTCGCACGAGCAAGGCTTGACACCGCGCAAAATGACGATCGAAGAGTTATTCGCAAAGGAAACACTGGATTCGTGAATACAAGGAAAACATCAGAAGTGAAATTCATTCTCAGTTGGCGAAGCATTCCAAATGACCGCCATGCAATCCGTCTCATCTCGAACCAGGTGAGAGATCTTTTCTTAAACGAGGCTTGTGAATATGCCGAAACTTAGACTGAGCTTCATCTCCGCCTTCAACGAGCGCGTCGATCCGCTCATGAAAGGGATCGTCGAGGCGGAGGGAATCGAGCTAGTCCCGACGTACTCCCACCCGTCGGAGACTTTTTGGCGCCAGCTCAAGTTTCAAGAATTCGAAGTCGGCGAGATGTCGATGTCGTCCTATTTGATTGCCCGCGAGCGCGGCTTTGACATGATCGCGCTCCCGGTGTTTCCGAGCCGTCGGCTGTTTCACACGGAGCTCTCGTATCATATCGACTCCGGCATCCAGAAGCCGGAGGACTTGCTCGCCAAACGCATCGGTGTCGGCGAGTATCAGCAAACCGCCGCGCTCTGGCAGCGCGGCATCCTGGAACACGATTTCGGCGTGTCCCAGTATAAAGTTCACTGGTATATGGAACGCACGGAAGAGTTGAGCCACGGTGGCCAGACGGGTTTCGCCCCGCCGCCAGGTATTTCGTTTCAACGCATCCCGACTGACAAGAGCATGGCTTCGATGCTGGTGAACCATGAATTGGACGCCGCCGCGGTTAACAGTCCGTGGCAAAACATGCCGACTTTCATCGGCCGCTCGCACCGGATTCCCGGCTCGAACGGCGATTGGAGTAAAGTGAAACCGCTTTTCAACGATCGTATGGTTGAAGGAAAAAGATTCTTTCAGAAGTGGGGATTTCTGCCGGTAAACCACGCCTACACGATCCGCCGCGATGTCTACGAGAAATACCCCTGGGTCGCGTTCAACCTTTATAGCGGCTTCGTCAAAGCGAAAGCCCATTTCAACGCCCGGCTCGTGGACAGCATTCCGTCAGGCTTGTTCTTCGGTAAGGAGTACCTGACAATGACGCAAGAGATCTTCGGGAACGATCCTTACACCTACGGTGTCAAGGGAAATCGCAAGATGCTCGAGACGCTGATCGATTTTTCCCACGAGCAGGGACTGATCAAGACGAAGCCGCAAATAGAAGAACTCTTCGCTCGCAGCACGCTGGATTTGTAAATTAGAGACCGGGTTCACCAGGGGAGCATTCGCACTACATGTCATTTCGAGCAAAGCGAGAAATCGTTCTTAGAACGTCTGACGGTGGCCGACATGACGACTTCGCGTGGTACAGCAAGTTGGCAGCTAGCGCGACGCGAGGTCCAGAGATTTCAAATCCACCTGGATACCGGCCTCCGCCGGTATGACGGGAAATACACCGGATGATTTTCTAAATGAGAACCATTCTGTTTAGTTTGCTACTCGTCTTTTGCGCCAGCCAACAGACGCAGGCCAAGTCCATCAATTTTGCCTCTAACACGCCGACCTTGAGCGGCACCCTGCCACTCATGGTGGCTCAGGATTTCGGTTTCTTCGGCACTGAAGGTTTGGACGTCAAGATCGTGCTCATCCGGGGCGGCCCCACGGCTATGGCCGCTCTGGTCGGAGGCGGTGTCGATTATACCTTGGTTGCCGGTGTCGCGGCGGTGCGCGCAATCGCACAAAACGCGCCCATGCAAATCATTAGCGGACTTCAGCCTTACATGGATTACACCCTTCTAGGAGCGAAAAACATCCGCAGCGTTAACGATCTCAAGGGCAAGGTCGTCGGCGTTACTGGGCCGGGTGGGATCGCCGAGTTCGCCGCGGTTGAAGGATTGGCGAAAAAAGGGCTGGTACGCGACCGCGATTACAAAATTCTTTACGGCGTAGGCAATAGTCCGTCGCGCGCCCAAGCCTTGGAATCCGGCAAGATTCAGGCCTCTCCTTTTTCGTTTTTGGAACGATTGGAACTGGAAAAGAAAGGTTTCCCGACACTTTTTGATATCGGCAGCGCGATCCCCGGATTCCCATTCGTCGTTATAGTGACAAGCAAGCAAAAGATCGAAAATGATCCGGACGAAATTGTCGGCGTGCTGCGCGCCATCCAGCACGGGCTCGATTTTCTCAAACGCAACCGCGAGAAAGTCGCCGACG
>DATIEH010000397.1:0-12094 GCA_035455905.1 Binatia bacterium
CGGGACCCGACCCGGTGCGTATCGCGGCGCTGGAATCAGGCTCAGCGCAAGCGACGATGCTCGCGCCACCGGGGCTGTTCGCCGCGACCTCGCGCGGGCTCAATTTGCTCGCCGATCTCGGCGCTCTGAAAATCAAATACCCGACCTCGGTGGTGGCGGCGCGCCGTGCGTTTGTCGCACAGGAAAGGACGGTCGCCAAACGGTTTCTCATGGCGCTGGTGGACGGGCTTCATCTCTATCGCCAAAATAAAAATCTGGCGATTCAAGTGCTGCAGAAGTATACGAAAATTGCCAACACCGATATTTTGTCACAGTCCTACAACTACTTTGTCAAAAATACTCCCGCGTTGCCGCTCTCCGAAGCTGCGACCATTCAGGCGGCACTTCCCACCGATAAACCGACCAATCGGAAGATCGAAGATTTTTACGACAATTCAGTTCTCGAGGAGCTGGAGCGCGAAGGCTTCCCAAAGACGCTGGGAAAATAGCGGGCTAACCCGAGGGTGGGAATTAACTCAAAGATGTGTGATCCGTCATTCCAGCATGTTTCTAAGGGGAATCCAGGCGAATCCGAAATGGACCCGACTAAGACGTTCGGGGGGTGACCCGTTTAGGAATCGATCTCTTAGCCCAGTTCCGTCTCAAACGAACTCAATCACAGCGCCGTCGTGCTTGCGGGCGGTTTTCGGTGATGTGTCGCTTGCTCATAGGCGTAGGCGAACTTGATCAAGTTGCCATCGTCGTAGGGGCGGCCGATGAAGCAAAGTCCCGCCGGTAAATTGTCGGTGGTAAATCCGGCGGGAACGACGATCGTCGGTACGTAAACCAGAAAAGTATTCAGGTGCGGCGCGCCTTTCTGATCGACAAAGGGCGGTGCAATGCCATCTTTGATCAACGTTGGCTGGTGCTCCACGGCTTTGTGAACGATGGCGTCGAGATTGTGATCGGCCATCACTTTCAGAAAATTTGTCGTCAATTGATCCTGTGCTTTGAGGCTCTCGTAATGCTTGGTGGCGTCGGGTCTTCGTTTGAACCGGTCCTGAGAGCGCTTCACGACTTTAACGAACTCCGGGGCGGCGATGACTTCCTGCGGTGTTTTAAAGGGAGGATTGGCGCTCCTTCCGAAATAATTCTTGAACGATTCGTCCGTTTCCCCGGGGCCGCCCGAGCGTTTCGCGAGCAGCTCTTTGATTTCTGGAATCGTAATCGGATCGATGATATCCGCACCGGCGGCGCGTAGCTCGGCTACCGCTTTATCGAGAACTGCCGAGACTTTCTTGAAGTCTTCGGACTCGGGCTCGGCATTGAGCCCAATGGATTCGCGCAGCACTCCCAAACGAACGCCCTTTAGGCCGGCTTTATCCAAAAACTTCGTGAAGGTATCCGGAATATGGCCGACACCGCGCGCTGTGATCGGATCTTCCGGATCATAGCCGACCATCACATCGAGAAGCTTGGCGAGATCGGTCACCGTACGCGCCATGGGACCGAGGGAGCCAAAAATTTCCGGCCAGCAGCCGTACACACCGCCCCGGCTCACAAGACCGGCGGAAGGGCGCATACCGGTGATGCAGTTCCAGGTGGATGGCCGGCGGATGGAGGCCAAGCCTTCCTGTCCCACTGCGACGGTCGTGAAGTTTGCGGCGACCGAGGCTGCCGAACCGCCGGAAGAGCCGCCGACGGTACGCTCCGGATCGTAAGGGTTGCGGGTCGAGCCGAAGAGCGAGCCATGGGTGTCGCCGCCGCCCAGTTCACCGAGGGTGGCTTTGCCCAAAATGATTGCGCCCGCATGACGCAGTTTGTCCGCGACGAAAGAGTCGCGATCCGGATAATAATTTTTAAAGACTAACGATCCGAGAGTCGTTGGCATTCCTTTGACATCGGCTTGATCCTTGATGATCACCGGAATGCCATGCAGCGAACCGACGGGGCCGGATGCTTTGTACGCGATGTCCAGTCGCTCGGCCTCCCGAAGCGCTTCGGAGTTGACTGTAATCAACGCGTTGATTGCGGGCCCGTGCTTGTCGAATTTTCGATCCGATCGAGATAGGCGTGGACAACCTCGCGACACGTGACGGAGCCCGAGCGATAGGCGCCGTGGAGGTCATCTATAGTTGCCTCCAGAATATTGAACGCCGCCATGGAAGCTCCTTTCGAGTTTCTATAGGAGCCTCAATACTTGAGCGACGCGATAATGTCCAGCCTTAGAGATGGTGTTGCGGAGAAAATGTCTCGCAGCTCGTCAGAGATGGCAAACGCTGTGGTCAGCGTTCCGCACTTGTGGAACGCGTAACACTCGCTAGCTCCAAAGTGCGGTTCTGCTGAATTACCGCGTCGAGGATTTCGACTACGGCCTCGGGGGTATAGGGCTTGTCGACGAAATTCCTGATCCCTGCCTTGTACATCTTGGCCTTCGAGGACGGATCAATGTAGCCGCTGCTGACCACGATGCTCACCTGCGGATTTTCTTCCTTCATGGTTAGGATAACTTCCCAACCGGCTTTTTTGGGCAGACCAATATCCAGAAGCACCACGTCAATTTTGTGCTTGTGCTCCTGAAACAAGTTGAGCGCCTCCTCGCCATCCAACGCGACGAGCACATTGTATCCATGTTTAGCGAAGGTTTTACGCAAGAGGAGGACCATCATCTCTTCGTCTTCGACCAACAGAACGGTCTTGTGGCCGTCGCGGCCGTTTTCCTGGGAAACTTCGGCCTGGAGAGCCGTATCGACGGTGTTTTGCTGCTCACGCGCGGCCGGCAAATACAAGCGGAATTTCGTGCCCCGCTCGGGTTCCGTGTGCACCTCGATCAAGCCGTCGTGATTCTTGATAATGCCGTAAACGATAGCGAGCCCAAGCCCGGTACCCTCGCCAATTCCTTTTGTGGTGAAAAAGGGCTCAAACAGGCGGGAGCGAACGCTGTCCGACATTCCAGTTCCGGTATCGATGACTTCAATGCAGACATATTCGCGTGCCTGAGCGCCAGCGTCGTTGATCGTCGCGCCGTCTACGAGCGAGGTTCGCAGAACGAGCTTGCCGCCGTGGGGCATCGCGTCGCGGGCGTTCACGCAAAGGTTGAGCAGGGCTTGAGTGATCTGATTCGGATCGGCCATGACCAACGGAAGCTTGGCGCGCAGCTCCAAAGAAAGATCGATGGTTTTTGGCAGCGTCTGCTTGAGCAAATTGGCGAGGCCGGAAATAAGCTCATTGGCGCTGCTGGAGATCAAACGCGATTCAGTCTTGCGTGCCAACGTGAGCAGCTGGCGCACGACGCCGGTGCCGCGCTCGATCGCATCATCGATGATCTCGAGCTGTTCGGTAATTTCTTCGTTTTCCGAAACGAGGCCTGCGACCGAGCTGGCGTATCCCTTGATAATATTAAGCACGTTGTTGAAGTCGTGCGCGATGCCGCCGGCCAGGGTTCCAATGCTTTCCATTTTTTGCGCTTGTCGAAGCTGCGCTTCGAGTCTTTTTTGCTCTTCGAGATCTTTGAGCAGCGCCGCATTGGCGCGCTCGAGTTCGGTGGTGCGTTCCTTCACGCGTTTTTCGAGCTCCTGGTTGGCTCGCGCCAGTTCGTCTCTGGCTTCTCGGAGAGCGGTCTCGGCCTGCTTGCGCTTGGTGATCTCCCGGGCGATTTTCGAGGCGCCAATGATTTTGCCGCGCGCATCCTTAATCGGCGAGATCGTCAGCGAGATTTCCACCTCGCTGCCGTCCTTGCGCTGCCGTACGGTGTCATAATGCTCAATGCGCTCACCGCGGCGAATCTGCTCGAGAATCCTGGTTTCCTCGTCGCTTCGGTCCGGCGGAATGATCGTGGTAATCGGTTTCCCGATCATCTCCTCTGCCGTATAGCCAAAGAGACGCTCCGCGGCCGGGTTCCAGCTCTTGACGATTCCGTCCAGGTTTTTGGCGATGATGGCGTCATCGGAGGATTCGACGAGCGCTGCCAAATGGAGGCTTGCCTGCTCGGCTTTTTTCAGATGGCTGACATCCTGGAACGTATTGATAGCCCCGGACAGGCGTCCATTCTCGTCATGCAACGGGCTGATGTTCACTCGAACGACGATCTGGGAACCATCCGGCCGCTCAACCATAATCTCTTCGTTTCTAAATGACTCACCGGTTCGAATGGCTACGGCCATCGGGGATTTGTCGTGCGGTAAAGTTGATCCATCGGGTGAGAGCATGCGAAACGAACCGCCATATTTATCCTCATCACTATCCAACTTGGGCGCGCGACCCCAGAGCTCGGCGGCATGTTGATTGAAGTAGGTGATGCGCCCCTCCAGATCGCAGGTATAAACCGCGGCGGACATGACCGAGAGCACGTTTTCGATTTTTTTCTTGGCGATTTCGGCTTGGGCGAGTGCGGCGCGTTTTTCGATCAGCTCGAGATGATCCTGGTGCGCTGCACGGCTACGTTCCAACACCGACATCATGAAGTCGACCCTGGCAGCAAGTGATTTGCCGTTCAGAATCAATGGCGCTTCATAAAACCAGTTGGGGTAGACGTGATTGCCCCAAATCGCCAATGGATGGGTGTGCAATGCTACGAGCAAAGCCTCGGGCGAGAGACGGCTCCGATTGTACTGACAGATAATGCGGCGGTTCGAACCGTGGTTAAATAGGTCGTTGATACTCGCTTCCCAGTGCTCCAAATCGGCTGCATCGATGTCGGGACCCAGGGTCCACGTCATTTCCACGCCAAACCGCACGCCTGTAAAACCATCGTCCGCAGCGGCCCTCATGAAATCGAGCACTTGACGTGATTTTTTCTCTGACGAGAGCTTCCCGGGTTGGCGCCATTCGCGGCGGGTCCAAAGCTTCAGCGCGCCGCGATCCACATGTTTATCGACATCGATGCCGCCGATTTGTAAGTGGCTGACCAAATCGTCTACGGTGTGATCGTCGGCGATGTAGATAAACTGTTCCTGTTTCGCGAGCGCCTCCTGAACGAACGGAATCAGTGCCGGCATCTGTTCAACGGGATCTTTGTGATAAAAAAGGCAGAGATGATCTCCGTCTTTCAAATTGACGATTTCTTCTGCTAGCTCGGACACTTCTCCACCTCGGAAACTGGCCTTGACGCTGCAGCGTTGCCGTTGTTTCAAGGATATAACGTTTCTTGGTTCAATCAATAGGTTTCCGCGCTCTCGGTGCGAAGCTTCAATTGAAAATCTGCAATCTTTTCGTCATCCTGCGATTCGAGCTATCGGGGACCGTAAACAGCAACGCTGGGGGAGTATGCTTTGCGGGGCGAAATGGCGAAACGCGTAGCGGGGTTTGGCACGACGGTTTTTGTCGAGATCAACGAACTCGCGCGCCGTCACAAGGCCGTCAATCTCGGCCAAGGCGCGCCGGACTTCGACGGGCCGCCGGAAGTTCTCGCTGCTGCGGTACGAGCAGTCAACGGCGCGCTCAATCAATACGCGCCCGGTATCGGTATGCCCTCAGTACGGGAGGCAATCGCCAGGCACGCGGAGCGTTTTTATGGTCAAAAGCTGGATCCGGAGAGCGAAGTTCTGGTTACCAGCGGCGCCACCGAAGGAATGTTTGCGGCCATTTTGGGCCTTACGGATCCCGGCGACGAAGTCATTGTTTTCGAGCCGGTCTACGATACCTATGTGCCGAACCTAATTATGGCCGGCGTGACGCCCCGGTATGTGCCGCTTCGGGGCGATCAGTGGAACTTCGACCCCGATGAGCTGGCGAAGTCATTCACTGCACGAACTCGCGCAATGATCATCAACACGCCGCATAATCCCACCGGCAAGGTTTACTCGCGCAACGAGCTCCGTCTCATAAGCGAGCTTTGCATAAAGCACAATGTGATCGCGATCACCGACGAGGTTTACGAGCATATTTTATACGACGACGCGGTTCATACCCGGCTCGCGACTTTGCCGGGAATGCGCGAGCGCACGCTGACGGTGAGCAGCCTGGGTAAGACGTTTAGCGTGACCGGGTGGAAAGTCGGCTGGGCGCTCGGTCCGGCGCGGTTGGTGAACGCGGTCAATCAAGCGCATCAATTTATCACCTATGCCGTCGCATCGCCGCTGCAAGCGGCTGCGGCAACGGCGCTAGCTCTCCCTTTCACATTCTTTGAGCAGCTCCAAACGGATTATCAAAGGCGGCGCGATCGGCTGATTGAGGCCCTGCAAAAATCCGGCTTCAAAATTTTTCAGCCGAGCGGGAGCTTTTTTGTAATGGTCGACTGGCGCGGAGTTGCGCCCGCCCGTGTACAGGACGACTATGAATTCGCCCGGTGGCTTACCGCCGAGGTCGGCGTCGCGTGCATTCCGGCCAGCCCGTTTTACCAGGACTCCGACAAACACTTGGGAAAGCACTGCGCCCGTTTTGCCGTTTGTAGAAAGGACGAGACCCTCGCTGCCGCGGCCGAGCGCCTGGCTCGACTCGGCCGGGCGTGATCCGGTTCAACGCCGGAGAAACAAATCTCTGGCGGCGTGCAAAATGGCCAAATAGACCGCGAACAGCAAAAGCGTGAGCAGAAGATTTTTTTTCCACTGACGGCTCAGGGCCACGCCGAAAGGAATGCCAACGAGAAAACCGATGATGTGAGCGATGTAAGCCACATGGGGATCATAGCCGCGCACCAAGCTCGGGTGAGAGACAACGACGAGGTTGTAAATAAAATAAATCAGCGCGACCAAGCCCTGCGGCGCCAAAAAAACCCAGGAAAATTTTAGCGGCTGAACGAGCATCACGCAGGCAGCCACCGTGAAGATCGCCGCCGAAGCGCCGAGCATTCCCGCGCTGCGCGGCATGAACATCAGGCTTAAAAGAAAACTGCTGAGCCCACCGCAAAAGAACGTCGCCAAGTAGGCGCGAGCGCCGGCACTTTTCTCCAGAGTATTACCGAAAATAAACAAGAAGAGCATGTTGCCAAAAAGGTGCAACAGGTTGGCATGGACAAAGAGCGCTGTCACCAAGGTCCACAGCCGGCGCTGCAGCAAGTTATTATAACTGAAAACAAGATTCTGCTGAGCGAAGGTTGGGTTTTGCTGCCAGGCCCAGAAACTCGCCGCTATACAGAGGAGTATGAGAAAGGTATTTGCTCTCAATCCACACCACGTCGAAGCGGTATGAATTTATCTCATTCCCATAGGAATTTGTTAATCGACCGTAAAATAAATTCAAAGATGGAAAACTTACAGATCATTGCCGGCGTAAGACAGATTGAAACTCTTGTTGACCAGCGGGAAATCGGGGACGATGTTGTCCAAAATGGCGTAATTGAGCGCCGGCCAGTTGGCGAACGACGGATCTTTGATTTTGACTCGTTGTAACGAGTTGGTTTTTCCCGCAACGACCCAGTGCCAGATCGGACCGCGGCAGCCTTCCACCAAACCAAATGCGGCTTCGCCGCACGGCAATAGCGCCATCGATGTAGCGAAAGCCCCCTCCGGTAGAGTCTCGAGTGCGGAATCGATCAGTCGTGCGGCTTCGCTTGCCTCTTGGACACGCACCATCATGCGCGCCCAAACATCTCCCTCACCGTGCACAACAACACGCGGCTGCAGCGCCGCGTAAGCGGCGAAGGGCTGATCGCGGCGCGCGTCTTCGTCGATCCCGCTAGCGCGCGCCACAACACCGACCGCTTGCATCTCGCGCGCCGTCTGGGTGTTCAAACAGCCGGTTCCATGCAAGCGATCGAGTACCATTCCGTTGTGGCTTGCGATATCGACGATCTGATCGAAATCGGCAATGATGCGGGCCATGGATGCGCGGGCGTCGGCAATCTGGCTCGCTTCCAAATCCCGCTTCGTTCCACCGGGTACCAGTGAACCTCGCAGGAGACGGTGCCCGAACAAACGATCATTTAGACGGAGAAGATCTTCGCGCAAGCGCAGCGCGTGCACGTTGGCAATCGCAAAGCCCGTGTCGTTAAAAATCGCGCCCACGTCGCCGATGTGGTTATAAAGTCGTTCCAGCTCGACCAGAACGACTCGGAAGTAAGCCGCGCGCGGCGGAATGCTGATGCCTGCAAGCGATTCGAGGGCCTGACAGAAAGCCAGAGCGTGCGCGACGCTCGAGTCGCCGGAAATGCACTCCGCCAGCTCAACACCTCTGTCAAGCGTCGCAGATTCGAAAAGCTTCTCAATCCCCTTGTGGACGAAATACATGCGCGATTCGAGATTGATAATGGTCTCGCCTTCGACGCTAAAACGAAAATGACCGGGTTCGATAATGCCGGCGTGCACCGGGCCGACGGTGATCTCGTAAAGCCCTTCCCCTTCCACTCGGCGAAAAGGATAGGGCTGTCCGTCATCGGAAAAATCCGAGCGCGCCGTCAGACCTTTCAACATGGGCTGATAATCGGCCGGCCAAAATTGATGCAACGGCAAGCGGCGCAAATCCGGATGGCCGGACGGAACCAAGCCAAACAGATCGTGGATCTCGCGCTCGAAGCGGCTGGCCAGATACCAGCGGGTGGCAAGCGATGGAAAGCTCGGATCCTCGCCAGGAACGAGAACCGATGCGACGACCAACACAGCTTCGCGCTCGAGCGCAAAAATATAGCGCATAGTGAATCCGCCGGTTTCGGACCGGGTGTCTTCTGCCAGAATGAGTTCCGGACGCGCGTGGTCGAGCACGCGCAAGTAATCGGCGAACTGGGTAAGGTTCTGCCGCGGTACGCTAACCCGCATTTCACGCGAACTGCGCACTTGGATGTTGCTCAGATTCAGATTCGTTGCGGCGAGGAGCTGCTTTAGCTCGTTGAGATCTGCCATCTATACTCCCAACACTTGCAGAACTCGTTCGAGCGCCGCTTGAAGCGGTGGCGGGAATGTGAGTCCGAGCGCAAGCAAGAGTGCCAAATTCATTGCGAGCGGCGCGAGCCATAGACGAAGGCCGTCGCCGCGCGGCAGTTCGGCCGGCGGCACGCCGTACAACATTCGATTGACACTCGCCAGCATGCCACCGAAGACCACGATGAGCAAAATCACGCCTGTGGCCGCAATCCAAGGATAGGTGACAAGGCCGGCCCGGAAAATGATGAACTCACTGACAAACGGCGCAAATGGCGGCAACCCGATTAGCGCAAAAGTGCCGGCCAGGAAAAGCGCACCGGTCCACGGCGCCGCCTGCAAGACGCCGCGCACATCATTGATTTCGGCGCTGTGATATTTCCAAAGAATATTGCCCGAGACGATGAAAAGCAGCGACTTCGATAGGGCATGATTGAAGATATGAAAAAGCGCGCCGAAAGTTCCCCAATAGCCGCCGAAGCCCAAACCGAGACAGATGATGCCCATGTGCTCGACGCTTGAATAGGCGAGCATGCGTTTATAATTTCGCGGTCGCACCAGAAATGCCGCCGCCACCGCGAGCGACAGCAAACCGACGCCGAGCAGTAAACCGCCGCTAAATTGCGAGCCGACGTTCAGATCGACCACGGCTTTGAAGCGCAGCATCGCGTACAGTCCGATGTTGAGCAAGACCCCCGACATAAGCGCGCTGATCGGCGCGGGCGCTTCACTGTGCGCGTCGGGAAGCCAGGTGTGCATCGGTGCCAAGCCGGCCTTGGTGCCGTAGCCGATAACGATGAACACGAACGCGAGCCGCATCACGTCGGGGTTGAGCGAAGCGGCGGCGGCGCTGAGCGCGCTCCAGTTGACGGCGTTCTCGCCGGTTTTGGCGGCGCCGGCGTAATAAACCAGCGCAGTGCCGATGAAGGCTAGCGCAATGCCGACGGAGGACAGAATCAAGTACTTATAGGCGGCTTCGAGCGAGGTGCGCGAGCCGCGGAGATTGACCAAAAAGACTGTCGCCAGCGTGGTTGCTTCGATGGCAACCCACATCACACCGAGATTGTCGGTGGTTGCCGCGAGCAGCATGGTGAATATAAAGAGATGGAAGAGCGAAAAAAATAGACGCGCGCGAGGCAGATGAGCATCGTCGAATTCAGCGCGTATATAGCCAATCGCGTAAAGCGCCGCGACGCCACTGAGGAAAGTAATCATCGCGACCATGAACGCTGATAAGGAATCGACGCGCAAAAGATCGGCCGCGGCGGTTAATATGTCGCCGTTCAGCACCTCGGCGGCGACAGCAACTCCAATCCCCAAGACAGCTATGGCCGCGCCGGTATGCAGCAGTTCCATCCAGGCACGCCGGCGCGTGAGAGAAATCAACGCCGCCGCGACGAGCGGGATCAAGAGCAGACTCAGTAGCATCATTCTTTCAATTTTCCCAATTCACCAACATCAATGGAGTCGAAATTGTCTTTGATGTGATAAACAAAGACCTCCATGATCAGGACCGCGACCAGCACGTCAAGAAAAACGCCCATCTCGACGATGAACGGCACGCCGTAGGTCGTCAAAAGGGCGAGTAAGAAGATGCCGTTCTCCAACATGAGAAAGCCGAGAATCTGGGTGACGGCGCGGCGGCGGTCCACCATGATAAAGAAACCGATCAGCACACCCGCGAACGCGAGTGGCATGGCATCCGCCGTAGGCAAGGGGTTCGATGAGGCGATCGGCGTCATCACGTAAAAAGCGATAATCGCTAGCAGCACGCAGACGATCAGAGCGGGGGCGGTGCCGAGATAGGGCGCGGCGACTCTCGATATCCCGATTTTCGCGACCGCGCGATTGAGCACCCGGGGAATGACGACGACTTTGACGATGACAAGCGCGACGCCGACGCCGAACAATTGGAAACTATCGGTGTAAATCGCGATCAGCACCGAAAGGAAGGCGAGCACGAACGACTGCAAGGCGAAGGCGCGCACTTGTCCTTCCAGCCGAGCTCTAACGATCAGCAGAATGGTCAAGCCAAGCGCGACAAACGACAGTAGATTAACCAATTTGGAAAGAATCTCAGCAGACATTCACAGCAGCCCTTCAGCGCAGAAAAAACGCGGTGACGACCGCCAACAGCGCAATCGTAAACGATCCGGCCAGAAGCTCAGGGACACGGAAAAGGCGGAGCTTGGCGACTGAGGTTTCCAGTAATGCGATGGCTCCTACGAACACCACTAGTTTTATCGCCAGTGCGATTAGAGCGATAACCAGCGCCACGGGCGTATTGTCGAGCGCGACACCCCATGGAAAAAATAGATTCGACAAAAGCGTCAGGAACAAAAACAGCTTCATGCCGGCGGCCCATTCCACAAGCGCAAGGTAGCGGCCGGAATACTCCAAAATCATCGCCTCGTGGATCATGGTGAGCTCGAGATGGGTGGTCGGATTGTCCACCGGCAAACGCCCGTTTTCCGCAAGCGCAACAATGAAAAAAGCGAAGAACGCGAGCAGGTGACCGGTATTGAGCATCAATAGCGGTTCGGCGGCAAATCGCGTGATCAGGCCATCCAGACTAGTGGTTCCAGCGCGAAGAGCTATGCCGAAAATCGCGATCAGCACGGTCGGTTCGGCAAGCGCGGCAATCGCGACCTCACGGCTCGCTCCCATTCCGCCGAATGCGCTGCCGGCGTCAAGTCCCACCAGGGCAAGAAAGAACGTGCCGAGCAAGAAGAGATAAATGAGAGCGATAATATTCCCCATGAAACCAAGCGTTGTGCGGGTGCTCAGGACAGGGACGATGAGCGCCGAAAGCATCATCGTAGTGGCGAGCAGGTAGGGCGTAAAACGAAACAGCCAAGAAGTATTTTCCGAAACGACGGTTTCTTTCGACAGCAATTTTCGAATATCCGCATAGGGCTGAAAAACCGGCGCGCCGCGCCGTGCCTGTAGCCGCGCCTTCGCCTTGCGGATCAGACCGACTAACAGCGGGGAAGCAAACATGACGATTGCGAGTTGTAAAAACTGGATGGCGATTTCCATAAACAAAATTCTTTCCCGCTACTGATTCCTCATAGCCAAGATTCGCTACACGGTCAGGAGCAACAAGGCGACGAGGGCAATCAGGATATACACCAAATAGCTGTGCACGTTGCCTGATTGCAGGGTTCGCGCTTGGCGCGCGACCGACTCGATCGCTCGCAAGAGCGGCCGATACAGCGCGTCTTCAAAAATCAAGCGGCCCTCATTGCAATACTCAACGGTACGGACGAAATAACGCGACTCGGGGTGAAACTCGACGTCAAACTCCTTGACCGGCCGATACA
>DATIEH010000398.1:0-18352 GCA_035455905.1 Binatia bacterium
GCTGATTACGGCAAATTTTTCGATTACGGTATTGTGAAAACAATTTACCGCGAGCTGAAGAGCTCGGGCTGGAAACCGGCGCCGTGACAGAAAATAATGCAGCTTTCAACGAAGCGAGTCATGAATCTTACGGCCAGAGAATGAAAAGGAGTACCTGTACGTTTCCACTCCGACACTCCGGTGCGTTCGTCATTCCCGCATGCTTTTAGCGGGAATCCAGGCGGAATTCCGGGCTGGACCCCCAATTAGAACATTTAGGCGTGACGGCTTTGAGGCATTTCGATTCAACTTTGCGTCATCTACACACGAGCACGCGGCAAAAAATTTCGGCTCTACCAAAGTCCTTCGTGATCTTTGTAAAAACTACCCTGGTCAACTTAAACGCCACCTCGACTGAGAAGGAGAAAAGGAGTGAGAAATGTCTACCACCTACCAAGTCGCCGACATGATGATCGGCGTGCGTAACATGATTGAGGCCGCCGACCTGCGGATCGGTGACCAAGTTTTGTTGCTCGCGGACACGCGAAGCGACAAAACCACGCTCGAAGCACTCACTGCCGGACTGCGATTTTTCGGTGCCGAACCGATGACGCTGGTCACCGAACCGATCTCCCGCTATGGCGACGTACCCGAGGCGGTGTTGAACGCGATGCGCGCATCGGATGTCGTCATTTGGGTCTGGCCTGTGTTCATTACGTTTACTCCTGCGCATCGTGCGATGGGCCGCAAGCGAGAGGAAAGCGGTAGTCAGCTCCACGAGAGCCGGATGAGACCTTACCATATTTACTTCGAAGGAAACGCTGGGCTGCTCGCCCGCGACTATGCGAAATTTCCCAATCAGGTGCTGTGGAAACTGGCCGAGAAAGTACGCGAAGTCGTCAGTGCCGGTAAAATCGTACGCATCGAAGATGCACTGGGGACGAATTTGACGGCGAGCTACGACGGCAAAAGACTGTACGGTATGCAATTCCGCGCGGGCGATCCGCCGGGACGCTGCCATTTTCCCTGGGGACGCTGCGGCGTTTTCAACGGCGATGGCGAAGCGAACGGCGAAATTTACCTAAGTTGCGTGCAGGGCGTCGCCGGCATGCTGGCCGAGCCGATGCGTTGGAAGGTCAAAGACAGCATTATTACTGAAGTGGACGGCGGCGGCGAAGTCGGCGAAGAATGCAAACGTCTCTTCAAAGAGGTACCGGAATCGAATCGGTTGATCGAGATCATGTTCGGTTACCATCCCAAAGCCTCGGCCCAGCACGGGATCGCCGATCCGATGCATTGGGAGCTTATCAGCAAAATGCCCTGGGCGGGCTTGGGAACACCGCGCAAACACCCAAATTTCCGGCATATGGATGGATCAGTGTTCAACGCGCGCCTCTATGTCGACGATCGTCTGATCGTCGACACCCATGGCATGCTCGATCGTGCGTTGCTCCATCATCCGGAAGTGCTCGAAGTCGCCGCGCAATTTGGCGACCCGTACCAAGTGCTCGCGCCGGTTTCGCACGAAGCACACGGCTCGGGATCAGCGTGGTGAAACGGTAAACCCCGATCAAGAGAAATAATCTAGCGCAAGAATTCGTTATTGGCTTCGCCGGTGCAACTTGGAGACGGGAAAATGATTACTATTGCAACGCTAAACAAATATACCTAGCAGTACGCGGCTACTCGGGAGAAATTTTTGCGTTGGAGATTTGACCGGTGCAAACGGGCTAATGATGGTTCCGTGCGTGATTAGATCAATTCTCCATCCTCAACTGGCACAAAAACCCCCTCTGGCTGATTTTTTCCGCGCAAAAACGACCGATCCACAGCCGCTCGCCGTATGCCAAAGCGATCAAACCAGATAACGGCAATTAAATTTCCTGTCGGGTTATAAAATTCGAGATAGTCGCCCGGCGTGCCTATGTTTCGATTGTTGTAAACCACCGCAGTCCCGAGCGACATGCCATGGATATTCAGTGGAATAGATTTCCCCACAGTCGGCGGTCGTTGTGGCAGCTCGATTTTGGGCAAATCGCTCCTGCGTATCGATTGGTTCTCCGCGCCTTGAATTCTACTCATTCCGAGCGGGACCAGCACAAGACCCAACAATAATCCCGCTACTCCAAATGCCGCAAAGTCTCCAGATTTAACGACTGCCATTGCTCCCCCAGGATGGATTCTTCTTGATGAAATGGCCTGCTTGCGTGATTCTGCGGAGCACGAGAGGCAATCATGGTGCCAAAACTAGCGGCTTCGAGGACTTCAAAAATATTACGATATCCAAAACCTCGTCTCGCGGGCTGTGCCATTTTTGAGACAAAGGTGTCGAGCTCTCCAGACGTCCAAGCCGAACATTTCTTATCGAATCCGTCGAAGCTAAAGGAATTCCTCGGCCTCCACGGCAAGCCTGATCAAAAATCCTGTCCCAGCGATCGATCGTCACTATCGCGACGGTGAGATCGACCGACCCCGTTCGCTAAACTGCCGGCGCATATGCGCGATGGGGGCCGAAACGTCTCCCTATACGAGATCGCTCGTTTCCGATCTGTGGTGCTTAGGTGCTCCCGCCATCCCACAGCCCATAATCTGCTGCTCGGTTCGTGCGAGATGAAGCTCGCCGATTCTGCCAAAATCTGGTCATCAGTACAGATGTTTACCCATAAGTCCTCGAAGACTGCTGAAGTTTAGCGACGTCCAATGCCGGACGCTAATAATGGACAACTCTGTCCAAGACAGAAATCTCCAATGACGTCGAATCACACGAGGATTGTGAGGAATCGCCGAACCTAACACTGATGGGAAAAAAACTGGACACTGAAAAAGACCCGCTGTACCATCGACGTTGAATTTTCGCGAATCCACTCCGGACGACATTTATCTTCGATTTTTGCAAAGAATTCAGAACGGAGCCTTTGGATCTAGAAAGCTCGTCGCGCGCGCAAAGTTAAATGAGAATCGCTGCAGTACTAATTTTTGCTTTGGTGATAATTCACGGAACTGCGGCGGCGCAATCAGAGTCGTCAGAGATTGCGATTGCACCGCTCCCCGAACCGTCTGATTACGTGACTCTCATCTCTCCCTATTCGGATTTTGAGGCGATTCGCAAAGGCGTCGCTCAACCCACAACACAAACTTTTTCACTAAGTTTAATACCTAAATGGTTTGATTTAAAAGCTTTTTATATCGAAAAACCACAGCCCGCCGCGTCCTCGGCATATTCGGATTTGGGGGCGAATTCCGCTACGTCGAAGTTGGGACGTTATTTCGATATTCTCGCCAGCAGTTCGCATTTCGACGGCAAAGTGGTCGGCGAAGGCGAGCTCGCCTATAGCACGTTAGGGTTTTCCACCGCGCCCGACGACCGCCCGACCATGTCCCGGCTCGGGTTACGTGGGAGCTGGAATAAGTTGAGCTATGGATTATCGTACCGGGCGTTTGGCAGCGGATTTATCTCCACTACCGGCGTCAAGGTCGACCGAGCACGCGACGAAAATGAAATCTGGAGTGAATACGATTTTCAGCTCTTTCGCTTAAGAACAACTTTCACCGAATGGCGTGAAAAGAGCGCCAATCAGCTCGTACTGACACGTACCGCCGCAACGTCATTTAACTGGAGCAAGCCGACGTGGAGCGCGTCGCTTCTATCGAGCTATTCTTTGACGGGCAACCGCGAGGATTGTCAGAATCTTGCATTCACCAACGGAATTTCTTTGGCGTATCGTCCGGCGGCGTTTTTGACCATTCAACCCAGTTTCAGCTTCAGGGAGGATTGGGATGGGGTGTCTGGCTTCAGAACGGATACTCCGACAACGGGCCTTGCAGTCATCGGCAGCCCTCATCCGAACATACAATTGGTTGGACGTGCGTCCTACGCGAGCGGGCTCAGCGACGATCCTTTAAAAATCTCTTCGACGGTGAACACCGCTGCCGGCGTGAATTGGAAGCTCGGCCCATCGTTCCTAGGTGACCAATCGGTGTCTTTTCAACTCGAGTACAAAACTGATGTAAGACCTCATGTATTGGTGCAATCTCCCCAGGCAAACCTCACGGGAATGCTCCAATTCAAGCTGGCCGGCTTCTAATCAACTATCGCTCAACCCCACCAATTTTTTTGCCCGTAGTGCGCGTGAAGCTGCGTTTCGTAGGCGCGATCGAGCTTATCCGAATCAAACGGCGGAGCGCTCTTGATCGCTTCGCGCGATAAGTTGACGTACAGATTTGAGTTCTGCCAATCGACCTTCGCGATCCATGGCGGAGCCACGAGAATCTTTTTTCCCGGCCAAAAATTGCGCGTATCGACGACTATATAGCGAATGATCCACGGCTCATCATCGACGATGAAATCGTCCACGTGGCCGATTTCTCCGTCGGTCGCCTGGATCGCGTAACCCGAAACGTCGTTCATACTCCGCAAATGCGAGTCGTTGATCTCGTGTGTCAGAGCGATTTTACGCTCGACTCCCTCGCGGACCAGATCGCTCGGCAGATTGACGGGTCCCCAGACCTGATCGCCCACCCAATAATATGGCAAACCGTAATAATCATAATACTTGACCTCGTCGAGTGCCGATAAACATTCGTCCATATTGATGTCCGGACTGTTTTTTACCTGCTCCTGAGTCAATGGCACCGGTAGCCTTTTACCTTCCCAGTCAGCCTGGTCGACAATGATTGGTGAGATTAGCACCTTGCGTCCGGGCAACCATCGCTGAGTATCAGCGACCACATAGCGAACAGTCCAGTTCTTATCGTCGAAAATAAAGTCATAGGCTTCGCCGATGTCGCCATCCTTGGCTCCGATGGCGAAACCTTTTAAACTCTTCGCGCTGCGCAGCATGTTAAACCCCCTCGTGGTTCCGGCGCCGCCAACACCCGATCTGATTCTGTGCCGTGAACGCTTTTTTAGCTTCCACCTTGCTTGGTCGGCGCCGTGTGCTCGACATCGATGGGCGCGCCCAGAGAGCGAAGCGCGTTCAATACTGAATCCAACGTGACGGCGTGCGTTTCTTTTGCTGTCGTACTCTCATCGTCCAGTACCTGAATTTCCCGAACGTCGTACTCCCACCGTCGTAGGACCTCGACTTTCTGGTCGCGGGAAAGATCGTTCGTGTCGATAACTTGTTGGGGATGTTGAAATATCGCCGCTGGGTCTAGTAAGGCTTTTTCTACATCGATCATGCCATTCTCCTTGAGGTCCGCGTTATTGCGCTGCCGTGATCCGTTGTCGGGAATCATTCGTGATGGTGCAAATTGCGTCCGGCGCTTCGATCTTCAGCACTAGCGATTCGCTCACGGCAAATTGCTCATGGGCCGCGTCCGATGACAGATGCGTTACCTGCAGATCCTGACCGACGACGATCGATCCGACATCTCGGGCTACCAGCACGCCACCTTCAATATCGGCCTTGACAATGCCGCGCGTGCAGAGGCGTTTTAGATGCTCGATCTGCAGAAGCTCGGAGCCGGGATATCTGCGAAACAAATTATTGTAGAGCTCCGGAGCGAGCGCGAGCCCGTAGGGACCTCGGTAACCTTTGTCATCAAGTAGATTGACCGCACTGATCACCGTCTCGAGGACTTGATCGACATTTTCCCAATTACCGCCATTGAGAATCTGACGGCCTGCCACGGTTAAAAGACCGCCGAGATGAAAATCCGTCTGGCCGCGGTAAATGAACTCTTCTTCTCGGGCAGCGACCGCCTGTGCTGCGTCCTCGACCGCCTTCAAGTTGAGCGGCTGTCCCATTTCTCGAAATGCGACAATGCGCCGCTTGGAAATAGTAAAACGCCGATAGATCATCGGTACAGAAACGGCAGTGCTGACCACGGCGCTCGCTTCCGTCGGTCCAGGTTCCCGACACAGATCGTCATTGCCGACTTCGACGGTGGTGAGACCTGTGCCGTACGGGCCTTCCACGTCGATGATTCTGCGCCCGCTCAAAACCTGGCGCGCGGCCGATACCGCGGCGTGCTCGATGCTGGCCAATAACTCGGACGTGATACCTCCGTGTTCATCCATTTTTAGTTCCCCTTCATGTCACCGACCGTAAACCGGCGGTTTGTCTTCGATAAATCCGCTTCCTTTTCCTCTTCCCTGCCCTCGTCCTCCGCCTCCTTTTCTATGGCGGTGATATCGCCGCTCGTGAATAAATACAGTTTTAGCGAATCATTAAATTTCGGAAAGTTACGGCGGATCCATTCAAGTGTCATCGACGCATGCTCGATTTCTTCGTCACGATTGTGCTTGATCACAGCCTGTAGCTGTGGATCCTGACAAGCTTCGGCGCGTTGGGTATACCAATCCACCGCCTCAAGCTCTTCGATCAGTGACATAATTGCGCGATGCATATTAATGGTTTTTTCTGAGAGCTGCTGCTCGTGCAGCTCGGTCGATTTTGACATCGAGCATCCTCCTCAAATAAATTTCTTGGTTGTGTAAAGTAGACATATTACAGGGTGCAACTATTACGCCAGAAAACCGACAGAAGGGTTCAATCCACTTCTACGTTCCACGAAGAACCAGCGTAATCTTTAACCTCGATATGAAAGAGAACTTGGTCACAATTTCATGGCGCCGTGATGCGACTTAGGAGGGAGGTCTCGATCTCTCGTCAGATTTAATCGGATCGAGAGACCGGGACCTTGATGGGGCGCTGTTTGGGGCGGGTACGAGGTCAATTCCAAGTTGCGCGATCTTAGTGCGGCTCAGACAGGCGGTCGTCGCCCCATAAATAGGCCGACGAGAAATAGAACTAAAAATACTACGAATAAAATCCACGCGATCTGAGTTGCGGCGCCTGCGATCCCGCTGAGACCCAAGATCCCGGCGATGAGCGCGATCACCAGAAAAGTTATCGCCCAATTCAACATTAGAGCGTCCTCCTTTCCGCGAACAAAATTCGCTTAACTTGACACACGATTCGGAGGTTACACTTTCACCAAACTTAATAGCCCGGTAACAATCAGATAAACCGCCACGATATAGTTCAGTAACCGGGGAATGATCAAGATGAGTATCCCCGCAATCAACGCAACCAGTGGTTGTAGCGCAACGTACACTTGCATAGCTTCATCGACCGAACCGCGCATAGGCCATTCGACCCTGTCGGAATCGCACTCGCTTCGTAACGAACAGATCGTTCAGGATATAAGAAACCAGCACGTTGGTTTTGGTTGGATTGTTGGTCAGAGGCGAGACTTCATCCGTCACCGCCGCAATCAGATCGCCTAGAGTGGCGATTGCTTGTTTATCCCTTTGCATTCTTTAAGACCTCCTCAGCATCAATCGGAATCTGTGATTCGTTGCACAGAAGAGTGAGCAACGCCCGTGCCACAATGCCGGATGCGGATTTTTCGCTTGTTTTTTTTACGAGGGTAATCAGCAATAGCGGAGGGGTTCTGCCAAATCAAGGTGCGTTCTCCGGACAAAATGTACAGAGATTCTGCATTCTACCTACGACTGCAGAGGCGAATTGGGAAGCGATAAAAAATTTTGCCCGGAATACCGAGGCGCGAGCGTTACTTATAATATCCAGCGGAGCGCCACTGTCTGGTTCCCATAGCGCCACACCGATCAGTATTTTTATGTCGGATTTTTCCTACCTGGGGTACCGCGAATCCACACAGTCACGGCTGACGAGGCGTTCTTTTGGTTTAGGCTTTTTTATCGGTTCTGTTCCTCAGCTTTATCCCGAGGTTCTAGCCGGTCCTTTTCCTTTGCTGAACCGATACTTCGCACCTTGAGGATGGCCAGCAACTCTGGGCGCTCAACAACTTCTTTGCTCAAAAGCAATTTGGCCAGCTCTTCGAGCGCTTGTCGCTGGGACATCAGCACGTCGCGAACCTTGTTGTGACATTCCACAAGCAGTTTTTTAATTTCCTCATCGACGATCCGCGCCGTTTCTTCGCTATAGTCCCGGGGTGCTTGTGTCGGAACGGGCAGAAATATCGGCGTGCGCGGCCCTTCGAGGGCAACCAACCCTAGACGCTCGCTCATCCCGAACTGAGTAATCATCGTTCGGGCGATTTCCGTGGCCTTTTGCAAATCGTTTTGCGCGCCCGTGGAAACGTCGCCAAAGATCATCTCTTCGGCGACTCGACCGCCAAGCAGGACATAAATACGCGCAAGCAATTCCGAGCGGGTCATCAAATAACGGTCTTCCGTGGGCAGCTGTTGCGTGTATCCAAGCGCGGCTACGCCGCGTGGAATGATAGAAATTTTGCTCACCGGATCAGTACCGGGCATGAGCTCGGCAACCAATGCGTGACCTGCTTCGTGATAAGCCACCGTTTTTTTCTCGCGCGGATTCATGACCCGGCTTTTTTTCTGCAACCCGGCAATGACCCGCTCGATCGCTTCGTCGAAATCACTGGACTCCACGGCGTCTTTTCCTTGACGTGCCGCGAGCAGCGCCGCCTCGTTCACAATATTGGCCAAATCTGCGCCAACGAATCCCGGCGTCTTGGCGGCGATCACACCAAGATCGACAGTTGGAGAGAGCTTAACTTTCTTTGCGTGGAGCTGAAGGATTTTTTCTCGCCCTTTGACATCGGGGCGATCCACCAACACCTGGCGATCAAAGCGCCCGGGTCGAAGCAAAGCTGCGTCGAGAATCTCCGGGCGATTGGTGGCCGCCATGATCATCACATTTTGGTTGGGATCGAAACCGTCCATTTCGGCGAGCAACTGATTCAGCGTCTGCTCACGCTCGTCATGGCTCGATAACACGTTCATGCCGCGTGCTTTGCCGAGCGCATCGAGCTCATCGATGAAAACAATGCTCGGCGCATGTTGCGCCGCTTGGCTGAACAAATCGCGTACTCGAGCCGCCCCAACTCCCACGAACATTTCGACAAAGTCCGAACCTGAGATGCTGAAGAACGGCACCCCCGCCTCGCCCGCCACCGCGCGCGCAAGCAATGTCTTCCCCGTCCCTGGCGGACCCACCAGCAGCACGCCCTTTGGAATATGGCCGCCGAGGCGCTGGTATTTCTGCGGATTCTTCAAAAACTCGACAACTTCGATTAACTCCTCCTCGGCCTCATCGATTCCCGCCACGTCATTGAAGCTGACGCCGGTTTTCTTCTCGATGTAAACTTTGGCCTTACTCTTACCGATCTGCATCATGCCGCCGCTGGGGCCCATTCTTTTGAAAAGAAAGTTCCACAAGAGCACAAACAAAACGACCGGCACCACCCAGGAAAGCACCGTCGGCAGCCACTCGTTGATGACTTCGCCTTTAAAATTGATTCCCGCACGTTCCAAGTCGGTTACCAATTCGGGATCTTCCACACGGATCGTCACGAATGGCACGCCCTGCTTACTGTCTTTGAGCTTACCTTCCCAGACTTTCAGACGTTCAGGCGGCAGCGCTTGTTTCACACCTTCAGGCTTAATCTCGCCATGAATGGCTTTCTCACCGATGTTCAGATTGGCGAGCAACGCGCTTTTCACCAGCGCTTTGAACTGGCTATAGCTAATTGTTTCAACTTGTGGTGACGCGAGATAGGTTTGCAAAAGAAAGAGCAAAACCAAGGCGATGAAGAAATATCCAATGGAAAGTTTCTGCTGCCATTTGTCCATAACTGCGCCTTTCGACCCTAGGCTACTTATTTTGCCGTAGCTCGACAAGCCCGAAATGCCGGCAGTGAGGGCCGTATGCGATGCCGACGGATTGGTAATTATCAGCAGGACACAGCAACCTGGGAGTTATTGGCCAATTAATCTCGGATTAAGAAGTGAATCGAGAGGTGCAGTGAGGAGGAACGCGAAAGTCGAGGTTTGAGGCGCTGTTAAATCCAGGTGAACACGCAGTGCGCCACGGGCTATAATAAAGTTGGTCACCTCGTCAGTTTGCGGTAAAGTTGCGGCAATCGTTCGGACAATAAACTCACGTCGGCCAGTACTTCATAGCTGAAATCATCCATCATCACTCTTAGGTAATCGTTTCCTTCCTTGTCGACGGTGAGACAGAATGGTTGAATTCCTTCGCGGCGGGCTTCGGCGAATGCGGCACGCGTGTCCTGTACCGCATAGTGTTTTTCCGAATCCTCCTGCGAATAGCCACGGTCTTGCGGCCGTCCATCGCTGATCAAAAAAAGAAACTTGGAGCGAGTCGCTTCTTGCCGCAGTTTTGCCGTGGTATGCCGAATCGCCGGTCCCATTCGAGTCGCATGCAGGGGACTGATACGGCCAAGCCGCTTGGCAATCTCGGGGCTGAACTCTTCATCGAGACCTTTGATGACGTAGAACTCGACGTTCTCGCGGCCATGGCCGGAAAAACCGTAAACGCCGTACCGATCACCGATTGATTCCAGCGCGTCCATCATTAGAACGATGGCTTCTTTCTCCACATCGATAATCCGTCGATGGCGCCGCTCCGGCTCGAAGCCCGCACCTGCAAACGACGACTCATCGTTGCCTCGGCCGATCGCTTCGCCGGTGGAGCCGCTCATATCGAGAAGAAATGCCACCGCAAGATCGCGGTCGATTTTATGGTGCCGCCAAAAAATCTTCTCCGAAGGGCTGATTCCCGCCCGCAGTTCAGTAATGGCTTCAATGGCTGCGTCAAGGTCGTGGTCGGCGCCGTCGGGCACGCGCTTTTCCTTGCGGTAAAGCTCCGGCACCACCTGCTCGAACTCGCCGCGTATCTGTTTTAGCAGTCCTCGATGCCTGGCCAAGGTTTCTCGATAAAAATTGAGATCACCGGGCACCATGGTTTTTTCCCAGACCCTGCACCAGCGGTTTCGGTACACGTTCTGGAATACGTTCCACTCGTCGTAAAGGAAAGTATTCGGCTGAGCTGCGATCAAGGGGCCGGCATCTTCTTCCGCTTGATTAGATAAATTGCGTTTAACGCTCTGCATGCGCGGGTCGCGCCGTTCCAGCTCGCGCATGAGATTATGAACCATTTTTTCTGTTTCGGGATCGCGCTCTTCCCCTTGTTCATCTGAATCTCTGCGTTTCGGTTTTCTTTGGGCACGCAATAACTCTGCAACCTGCTCCGCAGTCAAAGATTTTCGCTGCTCGCGCGCATTCACTTGCGGTCGTGTCAAAAGTTGCGCCAGTTCAGGCCGGAATTCTCCGCGATAGTCGATTGGTGCAGGCGACAGATAATCTCGTTCCCGATCGACGAGAGAGGGAAGCCTCAGGCCAATTCGATCCGCCTCCTCATCCGACCAACGGCTTGAACGATTTGAACTTGTTGAACGGTTTGAATTGCGTTCGGTATCAAGCACCGCGAATTCGTCTTCCTCGAAGTGCGCGTTCCTCACCCTGGCCAGCAAATTGTAAATCCTCAGTGTTGCCTCCGCACAATCTTCCACAGTAGCGCCAACCTCGCCGATGAGGCTCATCAGCCGCCGCAGGTCGCGGCCGATGGTTCTGCAATTCGTCGGGATTTTGATCTCACTCGCACCCAGACTGAGACGGATCATAAATTCGATCAGTGCCTCGCGCGCTGGAAGAAAAATGATTTCAGGGCGGAGCGTCAGTACCCGTTGGCGCTGTCGGTCGTACAGTTTGGCCAGACCGGGGTACTCATGCATGACCCTGGCTTCCACGCGGCTGCTTTCGAGCAGGGAAAAAATGTCCAACGCCGAACGCTTGTGCGGAAATAATTTAAAAAACCGTGTGAGCTCGGTGACGCTCGGCCGGTCGTGATCGGCTTCGTGTCCATGATCGTGATCATGATACTCCGGCGCCGCCATCAACTTTGGCCGGAGATCGTCGAATCGAGTGGAAGAACGGCGGTATTCGAATTCAAAGCTGCCGAATTCCAGATGGCCGGTCTGCTGAGTCAACATTACTTTAAGAAAAGCGAAATTTTCCGCCGCTTCATCGAACCGATCGATGGTTGCCGGCAAGAAAATCACACTCCCGTCCGTCGTCGCGACGTCGCTGCGCGACCAGCCGATCTCTTTTTCCAGCAGTTGGCTGAGATCGTGTAGCTCGATGCTCCGGCCCGCCAGTGCCTGGCAGTACAACCGTAACATATGGCGGAGTGTAGCCAACTCTACGGCCGATGAATCATTTGTTTCCACAGTTAAACTTCGTTTGCTTGGGCTGAAAACCCGTTCGGCAACTGATACGGCAGTCTCATTCTTAGGCGAAGCCGAAGAATCTATTCATTCGTTTCCGACGTAAGCACAATAGATGTTTCGCTCTCCTCAACATGACACTATATGGGGGCTACAAATATTTTAGAACGGTGGGGCAATCGAATTCGGAAGGTAATTTCACGGAAAAATCGCGGCCACCACCTCATCAAGGCTTCGTTGGACCTGGGGGTCGTCGGTAATGCCCCAGGTCACCGCCACGTGGCAAGCGCGGCGCGGCGAGATTCCTTCCTTAATTAAACGGCCGGCATAGATCAGCACGCGCGTGCTGGCGCCTTCCTTGAGTCCGTGTTCGCGCAGATTGCGCACACGCTGGCCGAGCTTGGCCAATTGCGCAGCAGTTTCGATATCGATGCCCGACTCATGGACGATGATTTTCGTCTCGTGTGCCGGTTCGGGAAAATCGAACTCGAGTGCGACGAAGCGCTGCCGGGTGCTGTGTTTGAGGTCTTTGAGTACGTTCTGATAACCGGGATTGTAAGACACCACCAACAGAAATCCGTCGGCGGCTTCGATAACTTCGCCGAGCTTATCGATGGTCAGCAGGCGCCGGTGATCCGTAAGTGGATGAATAATCACCGTGGTGTCCTTACGCGCCTCGACCACCTCGTCAAGATAGCAAATCCCGCCGGCTTTCACCGCGCGGGTGAGTGGGCCATCGATCCATGTGGTGCCGTGAGCATCGAGAAGATAGCGGCCGATCAAATCGCTAGCGGTCAAATCTTCATGACAGGCAACGGTGACGAGGGGAACAGCCCCATTGATGGCCGGACGGTGGGATGCTTGCTTCGTCGTGTTCTTGACCACCGTTAATGGGCGGCCGAGCTTCCACGCCATATATTCGACGAAGCGAGTCTTACCCGTGCCCGTGGGTCCTTTCAGCAATACCGGGATTCGCTGCCGGTAAGCTGCTTCAAAAATTTCTACTTCGTCGGAGTTCGGAACGTAAAACGGTTCCTCCCCGATCACGTATTCTTCGATGCGATACTGTTTGATTGGATCGTTCATCGGTCAGTGATGTTATTTTATTAATGCCACGTAACACACGAAGGTCACGAAGTTCTTGTCGGGGCCGCGTAAAGCCGCCCTTGAATCGAACCCTTCATGTCCTTCGCGTCTCCGTGTTGAACAAGACGGGGAGAATTATTGTCGTGGAGGGCTCCAATTGCGCGCCACTTTGCCAGGGTAAGCGCCGGTGTGCTCGCCTTTTTCGATGAGCACCTCCCCGTTCACCACCGTCATCTCGATGCCTTTGGCGAGCTGCTTACGCCGCCGGGAACCTCCCGGCAGATCGTAAGCCTCGCCCGGCTCCAGCGGCGCGATGCTCGCAGGATCGAAGACCATCAAGTCCGCGGCCATTCCTTGGCGAACCAGACCCCGATCATACAAGCCGAAGAGTGATGCCGGAATGAATGTGAGCTTACGGATCGCGTCTTCTAGCGACATGATCTCTTTTTCGCGCACCCAGTGGGACAAGAGATAAGTCGAATAACTATAGTCTGTGCGAAAAACCACGTGAGCCCCGCCGTCGGATTGCCCAACAATGGTGTACGGGCTCGTGAGCAAAGCTTTCATCGCGACTTCGTCACTGTTCACCTCGCGGCGTTCAAATTCGGTTTCCAGATTTTCCTCCAGCGCAAGGTCTAGGAAAGCATCGAGCACGTCTTTGTTTTGCTCCCGGGCGATCTCAGCAACGCTTTTTCCTACCAAGCATTCGTTTTTAGCCAGCGCCGGCTTGAAGACGAACTGCAAATCCCAACGCCGCGTAAAGTCGCCGGCGAGATTGGGATTGATCGGTGTCTCCACCGCTTCTTTGTGTAGCTTGGCGCGGGTTTCCGGATCACGGAAGGCCTGCATGCGCATCTCGCGAGGAAGCAACATGACTTTCTTCCAGGTCGCCATAGCGTCAAAGTGTTGCGCAGTCTTCAGGGTATAGCGCAGGTCACCGGGACGCGGCATAACGAACTGATATGCGCGATGTCCCTCGCGCATTAAGGTTTCGGTCTCTTCGAGCTGCTTGCGCCACCGATCGGGAGCCACCGCCGCCTGCGTGATATTGCCGTAAAAAACTGGACAGCGCGTTTTTTTGGCGACTTCGGTGCCGAGCTTGCGATCCCCGCCAAACTGGATGACGCCGCGGCCGACCTCATCGACCACGCTCGCCACGGCAAAAATTTCCGAGTCAGCCGCGAGATTGGTCGGCGCCAATCTTCCGTCCCAATCGAAATGACGGGGGTTGCGCTCGAATGAAATGCCCACGGCGCCCGCCTCGATTCCCTCGCAGACGATCGCCTTCATTGTGGCAATCTCTTCGTCGGTCGCGTGCCGCTCCTGAGCTGAGTCGCCCATCACGTAGCGCCGAACGGCGGAGTGGCCAATAAGAGACGCCACGTTCAACCCTAGCCGCTGATCGAGCGCGTCGAGATACTGTGGAATCGTCTCCCACGACCATTGCACTCCCGCTTGAATCGCTTCGAGAGGAATGGCTTCGACATGGGATAGAACCCCGGCCAGATTGTCACGGTCTTCCTTGTGCGCTGGCGCCATCGCGAGCGAGCAGTTGCCGATCACGACAGTGGTTACACCGTGATAGCAAGAGTACGTGCAGAGCGGGTCCCAGGTAACTTGAGCATCGTAATGCGTATGGTTGTCTATAATTCCGGGAGCCACAACCAAGCCGTCCGCCTCTATGACGCGCCGCGCTTCGCCGTTTACTCGTCCGATCTCGACGATCCGACCGCCGCTCACCGCGACGTCGCCGTAAAAGCCCGGCAGCCCGGAACCATCGATTATTTTTCCGTTCTTGATCACCAGATCGTAAGCCATTGCTCCTCCTGTGGTTTCGCGAATGTTGCCGCGCCCATGCTTGAGTGAAAAGTATTCGATGGTGTCTACTCTGTCAATATGAACTGCGGCGAGAACGAAGTCTTATTGACAGAAGGCGCATTTAGGATATAGCAGACCTGGCAAATGGTTTGTAATGCGAATTTCGTGTTCCGTGGTTGTTCCTTTCAGGAGCGTGTAACCATGAGAGTTTCCGTCGCCTATTCGCTCACGCTTTGCGTTGTTGTGCTGATGCTCGGCTTACAGGGAGCGCATGCCGCCGCGCCTCTCACCAAGGTGGTCATGACCACCGGATCCTTGAGCGAGCGCGAAGGCGCGCTTTACATTGCTCAAGACCAAGGTCTGTTCCGTAAATACGGATTGGATGTGAACCTGGTCCAGGTACGCAATGGTCCGGTGGGCATGTCGGCGTTGAGCTCAGGAGAGTCCCTCTTGCACTGGGGATCCGTGTCGGGCGCCAACCTTGGAGCGATTGCCGAAGGCGCTGACCTGGTATTTGCGGCTGGGTTCATCAATAAGCTAACTGGAACTTTCGTCGCCAACCCGAAAATCAAGACCCCGGCAGAACTCAAGAATAAAAGTCTCGGCGTGAATAGTCTGAGTGGCGGCGCTTGGATTTTCACAATGCTGACCCTCGATTACTGGGGGCTGCAGCCGGAGCGCGACAAAATTCAGCTCCGGGCATTGGGAGACAATTCGGTCGTATCGCAGGCTCTCTTGGCCGGCAACGTCGATGCGGCGTATTTAGGATACACCTTCAGCAAAATGGTCCAGAGCAAAGGGTTCCGCATGCTCGCCGACCTCGAGAAATTGCCAATTCCTTATCAGGGATCGGGCATTATCACGCGCCGAAGCGCCATCGCCTCGTCCGCTGCGACTCTCGAAAACGCGCTGCGCGCTTTGCTCGAAGCGGTTGCGTTTATTCGAAACCCCGAAAACAAATCTCAGGTCGTGAAAAGCCTGGCCAAAGGACTCCGGCTAAAACGCACCGAAGACGCTGAAGAAGGCTACCAGACCATCGTCGATATTTACGAGAAAAAAATTTACCCCAGTGTCGATGGCGTCCGAAACGTTATTCGCTTGCTCGGCGTCAACAATGAAAAGGTGCGCCGCCTCAAGGCCGAGGATTTGGTGGACGACAGCCTCGTAAAAAAATTGGAAAAAGAAGGCCGGTTTTAGATATCCAGCCACTGAGCGACGAAGGGCAGGGTCTTCTCTCCGCCTCGCTGCTCTGGATCGGCGTTCTTCCTGCCGGAAAGTCGGCGCGAATGATCATTGAGGCGGTTCAGCAAAGAGTCCATTCCTCTGACTTAGAGATCAACCGGAATTTGCCTGTTTCGCGGCGAAATGGTCCCAAGCGCGCTCGACGGAAGTCGGCTTGAAGGTTCGTTTGGCGATCTTCTCGGCCTCATTGCGTTCGATGAACATTGGCGTGCCCAGTTTTGTCGCTTCGGTTTGCAGCCGCGCCGACTCCTCTAAGAAAAGTCCGAGCATACAAACTTCGCGGATCGATTGCCCGACCACCACGGCGCCATGCCCCCGCAGCATCAGCGCCTTGGCATCTCCGAGCAATTTGGCCATTTCACCGGCGCGCGCCGGTGATTCCACCTGTCCGGTTCCGGTGTAGAGCGGCACGCCTTCATAGAAGACTGCGCTGTAGTTGTGCATCGGCCGTACGGTTTGGCCGACCACGCTCAGCAGGATCACCGCCGGCGAGTGGAAATGAAAAACCGCTTTCACGTCCGGACGAGCTTTATAGATCGCCTGGTGCAAAGAAGATTGCGGCACGGCTTTCTCGAAATCGACAAAAAACAAGTCTTCGCTCTGCACCAACGCCGGGCTCTTGCGCGGCATGAACATCATCTCATCGCCGTCCCGGCTGCGCACGCTTAAGTGCGCAAAAGCATCGCTCAGTCCTTCACGGTAAATGATCCGCAGCGCTGTAATGAAGTCTCTTTTAATATCGTCGTAGCTAGGATCGATCATAGATTTCTCGCCTTAGCTCGAAATGACAATTGCGCCAGCGTCTCCGCAGAAAGGCGATTCGCGCCGAGCGGATCAGTATTTAGCCAAAATCTCCGGCTCCAACCGGGTGAGCTGATCGGCGATCGCCTGCTGGTCGATCTTTCCGGCGATTTCTTCATATCCGGCCTGCTTGACCATCAAGGAGAGGCGCGTCTTGAGCTGGTCCAGGGTCCAGCGGACCGGATTTTCCACGCCTTCATCCTTCATCTTGTGAACCGAATCATCTCCCGAGGCACCGATGTGATAGTGCGGGTTTTTGTAAAAGCAGTCGTAGCGCAGAATTCTTTTTCCCTCATCCAATGAGTCCGCGGTGGTAATGTCGAACGTCAGCCCTTCATCAGTGCCGCCGAGACCTTTTCGATGCGCGATGGTCATGCGCATGCCGGCTTGCTCGATTGTGATCGGATCGCTCTTTGGCGTTGTCGCCGTTTGGTTTTCCATGATTGGCCCTCCTGGCTAGAGTCATTACAGTTTTAGTTTTCTATCTGTCAAACGGGAGCGACGGCCTGTTCGTAGGAAACACCACTATCTTGCGCAGCATCAAACAGTTTTCGTGCATGCATCCATGCCTGCGTCTTTTCGAACATCGCTCGCGTATAGGGCTGCGGCACGACACGCTCGCCGACGCCGAAACGGCGCACATCGACTTTGTCGCGAAACCGCTCCGGAATCTCGTTGATGAAGTAATGCTTGAACTGCTCCGGCTGCAAATCGATATCGGCTTGCGCTCGGACCAGACTACGCATGTACCGCTCGATGTTCTCCGGATCAACGTAGCGCGGAAACATGAACGCCATCATGAACGTCGTCGACACGATTCTCCGAAACCCATGTTGCTCGAGCAGGTATAACTGCGGTCCCCAGACATTCACCGCCGGTATTTTTCGCGCCAGAGCTGCATCGCAACGAGACCAAGAAGAGCCGACGAATTTAAGCGCGATTTCGCTGGGAGGCAGAAATATTTCGAGGGCCTGTAAGGCGGAATAATGGCTGCCGGAATGATAGCCGACTGCGACTTCCAGGCGCGCCAAATGACTGGGCTGGGAAACCGCCGACTCCGCCGGCACGACGATGGCGGCTTCGCAGACGCTATAAGCCTTTCCCCACATAATCCCTTCTTCACTCTTGGCGGCTTGGTTCACCGTCCAGTGGCAAGCACAGCTTACGTCTCCGGCGCCCTCTCCTTTACGTCCATGTCCTTCGGCGTAACGTTCGTATGCACCAAAGCGATGGTCTTCCAGCGGGCTCGGCAAATCGACAGCGGAAAGACGCGGCGTATTCTTGCGGCTCGCTTCGACGTTCAGTTCATAATCCAGGCCTTCCCCGGTGAAATAGCCTTTTTCCTCCGCGACCCAATCGTTGAGCCTGCCGTGCGGCTGAATAA
>DATIEH010000399.1:0-5127 GCA_035455905.1 Binatia bacterium
GACGGACACAATCACCCCTTGCTCTTTCTTTTCACATAAATCGATTCTTTGGTTGGCGCGGCGTCCTTGTCACAAATCCAGCATCGCGAGCAAGCTAGCTCCTAGACCAGGGAAGCAGAAACCTACAACACCGCAAATCGAGCCTACGATCAAAGCTGCTGGCATGACACTTTGAAATGCCAGCTTGAAGATCGAAACAACCAGTGCGAGAAGAATCATAGTCAGGAGTCCGCCTCCGATAAAACCCGTCGTTGCCGCGCCAAATCGTCTAAGTAACATTGTAAACCACTTCTACGACCCACTTCCTCAGCTTTTCTTCGACTCTTCTTTACCCACGTAGGATTGGCGGTAGGTCTGCAAAGTCTTGCCGCGCAGTTCATAGAGGAACTGAATCACCCGCTCGTTGCTCATGAATTTGTCCTGCTCGTAATGATCGTGATGGACGATTTCCTCCAGCGGCCGGCGTACGCCCTCGGAAGGTTGTACTGCCGGATATCCCACGGGAATAATCAGGTAGAGCATCATCAAGTCCGGTACGCCGAGAACTTTTTTGAACGGCTCTTGCACATGAATCGTAACCCATTGCGTCGCCAGCCCGAGCGACACCGCGGCCAGATGCATGAACGTGCAGGTGTTGGCCAGACCATCGGTGAGATGCGATTGGTCGCGGCCAAAGGTGTGCGCGCCTTGCACCGTGCCCCATTGGCGTCGGCCATCACCCACGACGACGATGAGCGCGGGCGCTTCCGACCAGCCGGCGCCGCGCCGTTGGCGCTCCACCGCCTCGTCCGCCGTCATTTGATAAGCCGGATGGCGCAGCTCGAAGACACGCTGCTGCTCCATCCAATAAATAAAATCCGTGTTATCTTCGGAATAGCAGCGAAAAAGATCCTTTTTCACCTGGGGATCTTTGACGACGATGTACTCCCACGGTTGCGAGTTGGCGCCCGACATCGCCCAACGCCCTGCTTCGAGTATCTTATCGATATACTCATCCGGAATCGGATCCGGTTTGAGCTTGCGCACGCTCGAACGGCGCCGAATGATGTCGTAGAGAAGATCGTAACCGGGAGTTGAATCTGCGGTCATGAGGAGCCTCCAAAGAAAAACGCAAGTTCTAAACGAAATACTTATATCTCACGAACACAAAGCGCTTCAATTGCGTCGGTCCCACATTCAAGGATCCCGCGCAATGTCGTCTTGAGCCTTTAGGCGAAGGATCTCATTCCGAATTCGACAAAATACGAGATTCTTCGCTGACCGTCAGAAATGACAGTTGTGAAGCTCAGCCGTTGATAACTTCTTTTGTGATGCATCAGTATGTCAGTGTTGAAATAAGAGCCTCGAACGATTGCGGTTCTGCCAAGGACACAACGTATTTTTTGACCAGCAATGCTTCTTTCTCTCCCAAAACCGGCGCCGCCAACGAGAAAAATTTCTCCTCCACTTCTCCGACGCTCATGGGATTGCCGCTCTCGCCCTTGGGAATGATCACTTCTTCAGAATGGATCGCGCCGTCGATCAGTCGCACCACGACTCGTCCGGGCCAATTTTTCGGATAATGTCGCTCGAGGTCGGCTCCCGCACTGACCTTAACTTTGTTCATGAGCTCCCGCACCCTATTGTCGTGCAAAAATTCCTCTTCGAACGACACTAGATCGAACTTGCCCCGCAAGAAAGTCACGGCCATGACATACTGGCCGCTGCCGACGGTCGCGGCGTGCGTCGGCGTGATCGATGGCCGATTCATCATCGCCGCGTTTTGCGCCGGGAGGAAAAGCTCGATATCGGCGACTGTTTCCGGCTGCAGCGAATGCTGTCGAACTATTTTTAACAGAGCTTCGACTCCGGCGTGCAGCTGGCGCGCGCACGGATAGGGCTTGAACGCCACCTCCGGGAAATGAAATCCATCGAAGTTTCGGAGATGTTCCCATTTCGGCTCGCTGCACAGTGTCGGACAGAAACCGCGCGCATCTTCGAACGCCCGCTTCGGTCCCGTGAATCCCTGTCGCGCCGCCATTAATGATTGGATGCCGTTCCGCGCCGCATGGCCGAACGCGAGATGCCGCGCAGTCGCGCCTTCATTGCCGCCGGTGAGCATGCCACCGCTGTGCAATGCCGCAATACCGAGCGCATTGGCGGTTTCTCGCGCCGTCCAATTCAGAAACTTCGCGCCCGCGGCAGCGACGCCGAAGGCTCCGCAGATCGTGCTCGGCCACCAGCCGCGCGCAAACAGTTTTGGCGCATCGATGCTGAGGCCGACTCGAATAATTGTTTCGTAGCCGGCGATCGTAGCTTCGATCATTTTTCGACCGCTGCCGCCGTATTTTTCTGCCATTCCGATCAGCGCTGGAATCACCAACCCGCCGACGCATATTCCCGCGCCACTATGAATATCGTCCATCTCGCCGCAGTGCGCGGCAACGGACATCGCCTGCACGGCATCCGGGAAAGAAGCGTGTCGATCGGCACCTAGAAGACTAGAAGTCGAGTCTGTTCCGCTGTTCGCAACCGCTAACTCGTACGCAAGGGTGCCCGCTTCCAGACGCGAGCCGGCGAGAAGACAGCCGAGGGAATCGAGGATATGAAGCTTCGCGGAAATTGTAATCTCAGCGGGCAGCGTCTCCAACGAAAGTGATGCAATGTATTCTGCGAGGGTTTCGCTAAGAGTTTCGTCAGCCATGCAATTTGTGAAAGTCGCTGCGTGGTTGAGATCCTTCGCTTGCGCTCAGGATGACGGCCGTTTTCTGTCGGTCGAAGACCGTGAAAGATCTTGAAATTAAATTAATCCGATCGAAATTTTGTCCTCACGCCCCGGTCGTTACCTCGATGACCAGATGGCCAAACTCGTTCACCTGCATCCGATCGCCGGGATAAACAAGAATCGTTGCGCCGACTTCCTCTATGACCGCGGGTCCTTCGAGCCCATCGCCGGCGCGGAATCCGGTGCGCAAATAAATCGGACAATCCACAGGCTCACTCTCGAAAATCACGCGGCGCCGGCCGCGCTCGCCGCGATCCGCATCACGCGCCGTCGAGTTGAGCGGCAGTTTGTCGTCGAATTTCCCGAGCGCTGAAAGGCGCAGATTGACCATCATTACAGGCTCCTTCGGAGCCGAGTGGCCGTAATGCTCTTGATGCAACTGATCGAAGCGCGTGCGAATCGCTCCGAAATCGCTCAGCCCGCGTAGATCTTCGGTCACCGGAACCGGCAATGTGTATTCCTGCCCGCGATAACGCATATCCAGGAAATGACGCAACACGATTTGCTCAGGCTTACTGCCTTCCTCCGTGAGCGTCTCGATGGCGGCCTTTTCCAAAAGCGCGAATGCGTCGGCGATCTGAGGGCCGCTCGTTTCCGCCAATTCACGCACGAAGGTTTGCACATAATCGTGCTTCAAGTCGGCCATCAGCATCCCGAGCGCGGAAAAATGCGCCGGCATGGGCGGGATGATGACGCGCGGCACGGATAATTCCCGCGCGATCGCCATCGCATGCAACGCGCCGCCACCGCCGCTCGGCACCAGAGCGCAATCGCGGGGATCGTAACCCTTTTCCACAGATACGGCGCGCACCGAAAGCGACATATTGAAATTGGCGATGGTGAGAATGCCTAGCGCCGCTTCTTCCAGGGACAAACCGAGCGGTTTACCGATCTTTTCCAGTATCGCCTGCGCCGCTTTCTCGCGCTGCAAACGGATGCCGCTGCCGAGAAAAAATTCCGGATCGATTCGTCCCGCAATGAGATTGGCGTCGGTCACCGTGGGTTCGGTTCCTCCCTGACCGTAGCAGGCCGGCCCGGGCAAAGCGCCTGCGCTTTGCGGACCGACTTTCAATCCGCCAGCAGGATCCATCCATGCGATGCTGCCGCCGCCATTACCAACCTCGACAATATCCACCACCGGCAGCATCATCGGGTGCCCGGAAACATAACCGCCGACGTAATAGCTGCTGGTCACTTCAGGATGGAAGTCTTTGATCAGGCTCGATTTCGCCGTGGTGCCGCCCATATCGAAAGAAATGATCTGCCGGCAACCGAGCGCCTCACCGAGTTGCGCCGCGGCAATCACGCCCGCGACGGGTCCCGATTCCATCATGGTTACCGGGACCTTCTTGGCGGTTTCCGCGGCCATGACGCCGCCGTTGGATTGCATCACGCGAAAGGTGCCGCGGAAGCCAGCTTGACCGAGCATCTTTTCCAATGAAGCCAGATAACGGCTGACCAGCGGTCCGACGTAGGAATTCAAGACCGTTGTCGACGTCCGCTCGTACTCGCGAAACTCCCGTAAGATTTCATGCGATAGCGAAACATAGGCGGCGGGAAACCGCTCGCGCAGCAGCTCGCCGAGACGCTGCTCGTGCGCGGCGTTGGCGTAGGCGTGCAACAGACACACGGCGATACTCTCCACGTCCGCAGATTTGAGCGCATCGATCGTCGCCGCGGCGGATTCCTCGCTCAAAGGCGTCAACACTGCGCCCGTCGCGTAAAGGCGCTCGTCGACTTCGAGCCGCCGATCGCGGGGCACGAGAGGCACCGGCCGTTTGAAAAAAAGATTGTAGCCCTCGGGACGATTGCCGCGGCCGATCTCGTAAACATCGCGAAAACCCTTGGTCGTGATCAAACCCGTGCGCGCGCCTTTGTGCTCGAGCACGGCATTGATCGTGACCGTCGACCCATGCACGAAGAAATTCGCTCCGGCCACATCGATTTCGGCGCCCCGCAGACAGTCTTTGATGCCGCGCGCCAGATCGTCGGGAGTCGTCAGCGATTTACTGCGGAAAATTTCCCCGTTGTCATCCACCGCCACCAAGTCGGTGAACGTGCCGCCAATATCAACCGCAATTCTCATGAAGGGTTTTGCTGACTGTAAGTGTCTTCTGAGCCGATCGTCTAAGAAAGATTTCTCCCGGAGTTTACCCTGAGCTTCGAACGGGGTCGAAATGACAGGCCCATTCTTGTGTTGTTATTCCGACTGAGAGAAGCGACGAGGAATCTTTCTTTTCTAACTACCAACTAAAGAATGCGCCCCGTCCGCGGTCACCTCGAAACTGTCGCCGAAGAGAATCATTCTGCCTTCTGTCTGGAACCCGGCGCGCAGCGCCAGCGTCATATGCTCGACTAAAATC
>DATIEH010000400.1:0-6697 GCA_035455905.1 Binatia bacterium
AGAAGCGCTTCGCCTTGGCAAATGCGCCAAATCTGCGGCGCGCGAACTGGCGCCACTTTCGGCCGGTGAAAAAAACCGAGCGCTGCTGGCGATGGCGGATGAGCTGGAAGGACGCAGTGCGCTCCTGATCAGCGAGAACCAGAAGGATTTGGAGTCGGCTAAGAATGCCGGCGTTAGTAACGCCGTGCTCGACCGCATCGCTCTCAATCCCCCTCGGGTAGCGTCGATGGCTAAGGGATTGCGGGACGTGGCTGCCTTACCGGATCCGGTTCATGAAGTGATCAAGATGTGGCGGCGGCCGAATGGGCTCCAGGTCGGACGAATGCGCATTCCACTCGGGGTTATCGGCATCATCTATGAAGCGCGGCCCAATGTGACCGCCGATGCCGCCGCGCTCTGCTTGAAATCCGGCAACGCCGCAATTCTGCGCGGCGGCAGCGAAGCGCATCACTCCAATCAGGCGATCGGCAGCGCGCTTCGTCAGGCGTGCGCGGGGACGCGCGTGCCGCAGGATGCCGTACAAATGGTGGCACGGAAGGATCATGCGCTGGTTAACGAGTTGCTTCAACTCGAGGAATACATCGATCTCATCATTCCACGCGGCGGCGAGGATCTCATTCGCGCGGTGGTCGCGAATTCCAAAATTCCGGTGATCAAGCACTACAAAGGGGTGTGCCACGTTTACGTCGAGGCGGACGCATCCCTGGAAATGGCGGAACGGATTTGCTTCAACGCCAAAGTGCAAAGGCCGTCGGTCTGTAACGCGATGGAGACCTTACTCGTGCATGAAGCGATTGCGGCCAAGTTTTTGCCGCCGATGATCGCCAAATTTCAAGCCGCCGGTGTGGAGATCCGCGGGTGTGAACGAACCTGCGCACTGGCACCGGGGATTGTGCCCGCACGCGAAGCGGATTGGAGCGAAGAGTATCTCGATTTGATTCTCGCCGTGCGAGTCGTGCGTGACCTCGACGACGCGATCGCCCACATTGAACGCTACGGGTCAGAGCATACGGAAACGATCGTCACGGCGAGCTATCAGAAGTCGCGGGAGTTTGTCGAGCGGGTCAACTCGTCAGCCGTTCTGGTGAATGCTTCGACCCGGTTCAACGACGGCGGTGAGCTCGGCCTGGGCGCAGAGATCGGTATCAGCACGAGCAAAATCCACGCATTCGGCCCGATGGGTTTGGAGGAGCTGACGACCACCAAGTTCATCGTTTTTGGCGATGGGCAAATCCGGGAATAAGGCGTAAGGGATGAAGGAGGAGGGGCTGAGGGGATGAAAAAGAGCGCGCTTCAGAAGTTGTCATTTCCCGATATCACCATCAGCAGTGCCGCAGCGATCACCGTTTTTACGTCTTGCGCCGTCCCTCGAGCAGCCGCAGCATGAAGATCGGCCTCTTTGGCGGCACTTTCGATCCAATCCATTGGGGACATTTGCGGAGCGCGGAGGAAGTGGCCGAAACCTACCAGCTCGATCGGGTCTATTTTATTCCGGCATCCATTCCGCCGTTCAAGCGTGCGCAGACGTCAACCCCTCCAGCCGATCGCTTGCAAATGATACGTCTTGCGGTAGCCCGTAACCCGCGCTTCCGAGCGTCCACCGTGGAAATCTCACGTCCGGGTGTTTCCTATTCCATTGATACCGTGCGGTACTTTGCCGCACGGAAACGACCTGAGGACGCGCTTTACTTCATCATTGGACTGGATGCGTTTCGCGAAATCGCCAAGTGGAAAGATTTTACGGAAATTTTTCTACTGTGTAATTTTATTGTCACATCACGGCCGGGGAGCAAAGAGAGTGATCCGCTCAAAGGAACCGGCGTTGCTGTGAAAAAACTGTTTTGTTATGATTTCAAGGGGCGGAACTACCGGCATCGAAGTGGTACACGGATTTTTTTTATTGAGCTCACAGATATCGCGATCTCGGCATCGGAAATTCGCGCGCTGGTCAGACGCGGAAAGTCGATCCGCTATCTAGTGCCGTCTGTGGTGGAAAAGTATATCAAGCAGCGCCATTTATACGTCGACGGAGCTTAACCCGTGACCGCCTCCAACGAGATCAGTTCCTGGGATAAAGCTCTACTTTTGACCCGCCTTGCTCTCGAAAAGAAAGCCTACGATCTGGTGGTCTTGGATGTTCACGCGCTGACGTCGATCGCTGACTATTTCATCTTGTGCTCAGGGCGCTCGGATCGCCAGGTACAGAGCATCGCGCAGGGCCTGGAAGAGAATGCCGCAGACGACGGCGTGAAACCGTATGCGGTCGAAGGGACGCAGCGAGGTCATTGGGTACTGATGGATTTTTCCGATGTGATCGTGCATGTGTTCTATGAACCGGTGCGCGAATTCTACGATCTCGATGGACTGTGGAGTCACGCGCCGAGAGCAGCGCTTCCCGAAGCTTACACCAAGCTCATCGAGCAGTTTCAGATCGGCAACGAACAGTTGTCCTGAGCGTAACCAACGCTCCCTCGCTCGATCCGAGCGGGATCCTGATGCCGTCGCCCGGCAAGAAAGGCTTCGACTCAATGCAACCCGTGATTCTAGTCATCCTGGACGGTTTCGGTATCAATCCGCGAACCGACGGCAACGCCATCGCCAACGCGTCGACGCCCAATCTCGACAAGCTTTTGCGCGATTATCCGAACTCACGCATGTCGATGTCTGGCACGGATGTCGGTTTGCCGGCCGGGCAAATGGGAAATTCCGAAGTCGGCCACATGATTCTCGGCGCGGGACGGATTGTTTATCAGGACTTGACCCTGATCCACAAAGATATCGACGAAGGAAGATTTTTCAAAAATCCCGTTCTTCTCGAAGCGCTACGCAAAACCAAAGCAAACAGCGATCGGCTCCATTTGATGGGGCTTCTAGGCGACGGCGGTGTGCACAGCCACCAGAGTCATATGGAAGCGCTGATCGAAATGGCGCGGCGCGAGAAACTCGATAAAGTCTTCTTGCATTTGTTTCTGGACGGTCGTGATACGCCACCGCACAGCGCCGAACAATTTGTTCTCGCTCTCAACGAGAAGCTCAAAAGTTTTCCCAACGTTAGAATCGCCACGATTTGCGGGCGCTACTATGCGATGGATCGCGACAAGCGTTGGGATCGAGTCGAGAAAGCTTATCATTGCCTGACCGAGGGTGTGGGCAACAAGGCCGGTTCGGCGCTCGAAGCGATTCGCAAGAGCTATCAAGAAAAGGTCACGGATGAATTTGTTTTGCCGACGGTCATTGAAGCCGTCATGCCCGATGGATTGATCCGCGACGACGATGGCGTGATCTTTTTTAATTTCCGGGCGGACCGCGCGCGGGAGTTGACCCGGGCATTTGCCGAGGACGGATTCAACGAGTTCCCCCGGAAACGGCAATTGCAGCTCGCCAGCTATACGACCATGACCCGCTACGACGAGACGTTCAAATTGCCGGTGGCCTATGCGCCGCGCCAGATCAGAAAAATCCTGGGAGAGCTCGCGAGCCAAGCCGGCATTCGGCAGTTGCGCATCGCCGAGACCGAGAAGTACGCCCACGTCACCTATTTTTTCAATGGCGGCGAAGAAAAGAAATTTCCCGGTGAGGAGCGGATTTTGATTCCTTCGCCAAAAGATGTTCCGACCTACGATCTCAAGCCGGAAATGAGCGCTCGGCCGGTGACGGAAGCTCTGACCCGGTTTCTGCGCGAGCAAGACGTTGGCCTGGTGATTGCGAATTACGCGAATGCCGATATGGTGGGGCATACGGGAAACTTCGAAGCGTCGGTAAGAGCGGTGGAAGTGATCGATGAATGTCTCGGCAAAGTCGTCGATGCAGCGCTCGGGAAAAAGGCCAAAGTGATTATTACCGCGGATCACGGCAATATCGAGCAATTGATCGACTACGATACGGGAATGCCGCACACGGCGCACACGACCAATCCAGTGCCGGTGATCCTAGTCGACGACGAGGGGAAAAACTCTCACCTCAATCAAGGCACGGGTATCGATATCGCTCCGACGCTGCTGCAACTCTTGCAGCAACCACAGCCGCAAGAAATGACCGGCCGATCCTTGATCCTCGGTTCGTAACGATCTTTAAGCCTCAGCCGCTTCTGTTCCCGCTTTTGCGCGGACCCCTGCATTTGCTAGAGTCGCCTGCGTATGGAGTTTTGCGAGAGCCGTTCGTTTGTAGATCGATTCGACTGGGTCGTCGATTGGCTCTATCCGCCGCGCTGCCGCGCCTGCAGTCGTAGAATCGAGGGCCGGGATGCCGAGTATTTCTGTTTCGATTGTTGGGCGCACATCCGTCTCATTTCTCATCCACTCTGCAACTGGTGCGGCCGCCCGTTCCCGGACGCTGCGGGAGACGACCACACCTGCGGTGTTTGTCTCTCTCGGCCGCCGCGGTTTACCGCCGCGCGCGCGTGGGCCTGCTATCCGCGCGAGGAAATCACAGATGATCCTGTGCGCCAGGTGGTGCACAAATTCAAATATGGCCGGAAGGTTTCCTTGGGGAAGCCGTTGGGACGACTGATGGCGCTGGGCTGCCGCGAATTTCTCGACGGCTGTCGTTTCGATTTGATCGTGCCCGTGCCGCTTCATCCGAAAAGATTGCGCTGGCGGGCTTTTAATCAATCGCTGCTACTCGCGCGCCAGATCAGTCGAGCTTATCGGGTGGCCGCCGACCCGTTTGTGCTCCGGCGCGACCGCCCGACGCCGCCGCAGACGCAACTTCCCGAAGATGAGCGTCGCAGGAACGTGCGCGGCGTTTTTTCGCTCAACCCTGATCGACCTGTTGAAGGCAAAAGCATATTGTTGGTGGACGACGTCTACACTTCGGGCGCCACCGTCAATGAATGTAGCCGGGTCTTGAAACGGGCTCGCGCGAGCGAGGTCTTCGTCGTGACCCTGGCGCGGGCTGTTTAAGCGAAATCGCAGGCGATCTCATGTCGCAGGAAGATCAAATTCGATGGAATCGCCAGCACGGCGAGAGCCAGGGGCGAGAGGAGCCGGCGCTGTTTTTACGGCAGGTGTTTGAGAGCGAACACGCGGACATCACAGCGGGACGCGCCCTCGATATCGCATGCGGCGGTGGCCGCAATGCCTTATTTCTCGCGGAAAAAGGTTTCGCGGTTACTGGCATTGACATTTCATCCGTTGCCGTGGGGCGCGCCGAGAAGAGAGCGGTGGAGAAGTCGCTCGCGATCTCGTGGCGGCAAGCCGACCTGGAAAATTACACTCCCGAAGCAGCCGCTTACGATCTCGTCGTGAATATTGACTATCTTCAGCGCCCGTTGCTCCCGGCAATGAAAGCCGCGCTCAAAATCGGCGGCTTTATTATTTTTGACACCTATCTGGTTGATCAACAGGCGATCGGTCATCCAAGGAATCCTGATTACCTGCTCCGCCATAACGAGCTGCTCGATAGCTTTCGCGATTTCCGGGTGCTGTATTATCGCGAGGGGCGAATTATCAGCAACGGCGAGCGCTCGTTTCGCGCCGGCATCTTTGCCCAGAAGATGCGCTGAAACTCGTCAACGCCAGACGCCCCACGGCGGTCAGTACCTGCCAGAACCTCTCGAGTCAGTTCTAACAGGGGGGAGAGGTTCCTGCTTCGAATGGCAACCAGCTGAGATTGGCAGCCGACAAGAGGCTAGCTGGAGACGGCTTGTTTTATCACAATATTTAAATATAATGATTAAACTACATGGAATTCGTTCGGGCCCTCAAAGCATTGGCAGACCCGCAGCGCTTGCGCATCCTTGCCGCGGTCAGCGAAGAAGAACTGACGGTGGGAGAGGTTCAGGAAGTCGTGCAATCGGCGCAATCGTCGGTGTCACGCAATCTTTCGATTCTTCGCGCAGCCGGATTCGTGCAGGACCGGCGGGAAGGAACCAGCGTCTATTTTTCCGCGCGGCACGACATGCCGGAGAGCGCGGGGCAGCTCTTTCAATCGCTACAAAGCCGGCTCGAGGGCATTCCTGAGATCAAGCGCGATCATGAGCGGCTAGCCGAGTGCCGGCGGCGCCGTTTGCAGCGTTCGAAAAGCTACTTTGAATCGGTGGCCGGCGATTGGGAAAGGATTCGGCAGAGTTACTTTGATGATCGCGTGACCTCTCTGGCGATCGAAAAGCTGCTGCCGCGGCGCCTGACCATCGCTGATATCGGCTGCGGTACGGGAACTTTGAGCTTCGAGCTGGCCCGCTTCGCTCAGCACGTCATCGGAATCGATCTCTCCAAGGAAATGTTGCGCCGTGCGCGCGCCATGGCAAACGAGCGCGCGATCATGAACGTCGAATTTCGTGAAGGCGATGCACTGAAGCTACCGTTGAGCCGGGCCAGTGTCGATGCCGTATTCTGTGTCATGGTGCTGCACTTTCTGCCTGAGCCCGAGCGGGCGATTACCGAGCTATGCCGGGTTACGCGTCCGGGTGGATCGGTGGTTTTGGTCGATCTGGTGCAGCACAATCAGGCATGGATGCGCGAACAGATGGCGCATCAGTGGCTCGGCTTCGATCAACCCTCGATTGAGAAATGGTTCCGAGTCGGCGGGGCCGACACGATCGACTATGATTTAACCGGTTCCTTCGCGGGCGAGCGATTGGCGCGCAACGGCAATCGCCCGGTGGAAATTTTTGTGGCGCGGGCCATTCTACCGCGCACGTCGAAATCGACAACCAAAGGGAAGAGCAAAAAATGACCGAGAGTGAAAAGCAAATCCG
>DATIEH010000401.1:0-12469 GCA_035455905.1 Binatia bacterium
GAGTCCAATTCGGTTCATCACCACTCGCCACGAACAAGGCGCTGCGTTCATGGCCGATGTTTATGGCCGGCTTACAGGAAAAGCGGGAGTTTGTCTTTCGACGCTCGGCCCCGGCGCCACCAATCTCATCACCGGTGTGGCCGACGCAGACATGGACCGAGCGCCGATGGTCGCCGTTGCCGGACAAGGCGCAACCACACGCATGCATAAAGAGAGTCACCAAGTTTTGGACTTGGTCAACATGTTTGAGCCGATTACGAAGTACGCGACGCAAATCCGCGAGCCGGAGATCGTCACAGAGATTGTCCGAAAAGCCTTCAAGGTCGCGCAAACCGAAAAGCCCGGCGCCTGCTTTATTGACTTTCCGGAGAATATCGCGGCCGCTGAAATCGGCGGCAAGCGCCCGATCGAAGTTCAGAAGGCGTATATCTCGGCGCCGCCGGATTTTAAAATTGATCAAGCCGCAAAGATCATTTCGCAAGCCCGCGATCCGATCATTCTTGCGGGTAACGGCGTTATCCGAGCGGCCGCAACGGATTCACTGGTCGCTTTTGCCGAACTCCTTCACATTCCGGTTGCGACGACGTTCATGGCCAAGGGCGCGATCCCGTTTTCCCACGAGCTGTCGCTTGGGACCGTCGGACTCAAAGCCAAAGACCTCGTCTCTTTCGGCTTCGATAAAGCCGATGTGGTTATTTGCGTCGGCTATGACATGGTCGAGTACCATCCCGAGCAATGGAACCCGGATTGTTGCAAGAGCATTGTGCACATTGATGCGTTGCCCGCTGAAGTCGACGAGCATTACATCGTCGAAGTCGGCGTGCTCGGGGAAATCGGCGAAGCGTTGCGCGCCATCGCCTGGAAGGCCAAACCGCAAACCGGCTACCGATTGAAGCCTTTACGCCACGCCATCGTGCAAGAACTCAGCGCTTGGGCTGAAGATCAAGCGTTTCCCGTCAAGCCGCAGAAAATCGTTTGGGATCTCCGCCAGGCGCTCGCCCCTGAAGACATCGTGATCTCGGACGTGGGCGCACACAAAATGTGGGTGGCGCGCATGTATCGAGCGGAACGGCCGAACACCTGCATCATTTCCAACGGCTTTGCTTCCATGGGCATCGCGGTACCAGGCGCCGTCGCGGCGAAGCTCGCGTTTCCCGATCGCAAAGTCGTGGCTGTCACCGGCGATGCCGGGTTCATGATGAATTCACAGGAGATCGAAACCGCGCTACGGACGGGCACACCATTCGTCATCTTAATCTGGAACGATTCCGAATACGGCCTCATTACCTGGCACCAGCTACGCCGCTTCGGCCGACCGAGCCACGTCGACTTCAAAAATCCCGATTTCGTAAAATATGCGCAAAGCTTCGGCGCCAAAGGCTATCGGATCGAACACACCGCTGAGCTCACCCCTTTACTTAAGCAAGCCCTTGCTGACAATACTGTTTCGATTATCGACTGTCCGGTCGACTACGCGGAAAATATGAAGCTCACAAAGAATCTGAAGAACCTGGTCTCGCCGATATGAATCCTGCTGCTAACCCTAACGCCCATCGTCTTTGGGCTATGACTCATTTGCTTTGATCAAATGAAAAAATCATTGGCATTCCTCGCGGCCGCGATTGTCGTTGTCTTGGTGCTTCTCGGGATCCTGAGTCGCTTCTTCGTTGACTTGCTCTGGTTCGGCTCCCTTGGACTGAGATCGGTATTTACAACCGTCTGGCTGACCGAGATCACCATCTTCGTTGTCGCGGCTGCGCTGTCATTTGCGGTTTTGCTGGTGAACGGCTTGCTCGCGCTGCAAATCAGTTCTGCCGGCCCGCGCATCTCCCGCGGGTTTCGAGTCTTGGGGCGCAACGCGCAGGGGCTGCCCGAACTGCTCGAACTATCTATGGATCGACTGCCGTGGAAGCTGCTCGTGACCGGAATCGCCTTGGCGCTCGGCCTGATCGTGGGCGCCGGGCAAATCGGCAATTGGGAGATCGTCCTCAAGTGGCTGCATGGCGCTCCGTTCCGCCGCACCGAGCCGATATTTGGTTACGATTTGAGTTTCTATCTTTTCACGCTGCCCGCGTATGATGTACTGCGCGATTGGGGACTGCTGATTCTCGTACTGGCGGCTGTTCTGGCGGCGGCGATTTATTGGTTGCGCGGTGAGATCACGCATCAGCCAGGCGCCATGCCCAACTTGAGCCGGGCTGCGATCCGGCATCTGTCGGGTCTGCTCGCGATCTATTTCATCATCAAGGCGGCGAGTTATCTCCTCGATCGCTATGAGCTCTTGATCAGCAATAACGGCGTGGTCTTTGGCGCCGCCTATACGGACGTTCATCTTCGTCTCCCATTACTGGTAGTTCTTGCGGCCGTGGCGCTTATCGCCGCGGCACTCTGCGCGCTCAATGTTTGGCGCGGGCTGGTACGTTTGCCCATCATCGCTGTGGCTTTGCTCTTCGCCTTGTCCTTCCTGCAGGGCATCGTGCCTGGTGTGTTCCAGAGTTATTGGGTAAAACCCGACGAACTCCGGCTCGAATCGCGTTATATCGCCAACAATATCGCCGCAACTCGATTCGGCTTCGGGCTCGAGCACATCAGCAGCGCGCCCTTTCCTGCCAAGGGAAGCCTCACTCGCGAAGTCATCGCCGCGAACGAAATCACGATCCAGAATATTCGTTGGTGGGATCCACGTCCGCTTCTCGACACCTACCGCCAGCTGCAAGAGATTCGTCTTTATTACGACTTCAACGACATCGATATCGACCGTTACGTGATCGACGGCGCCTATCGCGAGGTCATGCTTTCGGCTCGCGAATTGAATCAAGCGAAGATACCGGCAGAGGCGCAGACCTGGATCAATCAGCGCTTTAAATTCACCCACGGAAACGGCATTGCCATGAATCCGGTGAACCGCTTCGACGAGGGCGGGTTACCAGTGTTCTATGTAAAAGACATCCCGCCGGTCACGCTGCCGGAGCTGAAGATTAGCCGTCCGGAGATCTATTTCGGCGAGAAGACCACGAATTATGTCGTCGTTGGCGGCGATACCAAGGAATTTGATTATGCCAAGGGCCAGGAGAATGTTTACAACACCTACGCCGGACACGACGGTGTCTCATTGGGCAGCTTCTGGCGGCGTGCTTTGTTTGCGTGGCATTACGGCGATATCAAGCTCTTGATCAGCGACAATGTGACGAGTTCCAGCCGGATTTTATTCCGTCGCTTGATACAGGATCGTATTCGGCGCATCGCGCCTTTTTTGGTTCTCGACCACGATCCGTACTTGGTGGTGAACGAAGGTCGCTTGGTGTGGCTGCAGGATGCCTATACGGTCAGTGATTCGCTGCCTTATTCTCAGCGGGTTCAAGGCGGACGGCTCAACTATATACGCAACTCGGTGAAGATCGCGCTTGACGCCTATGATGGCAATCCGGTGTTTTACATCGCCGATCCCGAGGATCCGGTTTTACAAACCTACCAGCGTATTTTTCCAGCGCTCTTTCAGCCCCTGGAGCGCATGCCGGCTTCGCTACGCAGTCATATTCGCTATCCCGAAGATCTTTTTACGCTTCAGGCCAGCGTCTATGGCACCTATCACATGCAAGACCCCGAGGTGTTCTATAACAAGGAAGATCTCTGGAATTTTCCCCGCGAGAGCCATAAGGGGCAAAACGCCGCGATGCAGCCGTACTATACGATTATGCGATTACCAGGTGAGCAGCGCGAGGAGTTCATCCTGATGCTGCCCATGGTGCCCAACAATCGTGACAACATGATCGCTTGGCTGGCCGCACGGTGCGATGGTGCAAATTACGGGAAAGTGATCGAATTTGCCTTTTCAAAAGACAAACTCATTTATGGTCCGGCACAGATCGAAGCACGCATTGATCAGGATACCACCATCTCTCAGCAGCTTTCGCTCTGGAACCAAACCGGCTCCCGAGTAATTCGCGGCAATCTTCTCGCCATTCCCATTGAAGACACGCTGCTCTATGTCGAGCCGCTTTACCTCAGCGCTGAAAGCCGGCAATTGCCTGAGCTCAAGCGGCTGATCGCAACCTCCGGCGACCGCGTCGTCATGGCGCCCGATGTGCAAAGTCTCTTCGCGGCTTTGCTGACCGAAGAGCCAAAACCAACGCCCGTCGTTGCCTCATCGTCGCCGGCCGGACCGCCGCGGCCTCAGGCTACCTCAGGGCCGAACTCGGAAGCACTGAGACACTATCGCCAAGCCCTCGAAGCGCTAAACAAAGGGGACTGGCGTACGTTCGGAGTGGAGATGGATCTGCTGCAGAAATCGCTGCAGGGCGCCGCGCCGTAGATCGCTACGGACAATACGGCACTCGGCAGAGTCGCCGCCGTGAAGAGATCGCCGCCGTGGACCTTTGTGAGTGGATTCAGTGTTGTTAGTTGAACCGCTTAAACTCGGCGAGCTTGATGTCGTGCTTTTTGAGCAAATCGTAAAAATCGGCGCGGTACTTTCCCGCGATTTCAGCGGCCCGGGTCGCTTTACCGTTGCAGGAACGCAGCAGCCGCACCAAATAGGCTTTCTCGAATTCCGATCGAGCCTCCTTCAGTGTCTTGAACGATCCGTTCACCGGCAATAATTGCGCTTGCACCGGATCCTCCGTCTGAACCGGAGTCGTCGGGATTTTGGTCTGCAGAACGAGGTCGTCCGTGATGACATCGCGCTGGGTCATAGTGACAGCGAATTCCAGCGTGTTTTCCAGCTCGCGCACGTTGCCCGGCCAATCATGCTGCATCAACTTTTCCATCGCCTTGGGGGTCAGCCCTTTGACGTCTCTCTTCATCTGCTGGCAAATCTTTTTCAGCAAGTGATCCACGAGATACGGGATATCCTCGATCCGTTCTTTGAGCGGCGGGAGGACAATAGGAATGACGTGGATGCGATAAAACAGATCCTCGCGGAAAGAGCCCTTTTTAACCTCTTCGACCAAGTCCTTTTTTGTCGCCACGACCACCCTGACATCCACCTGCACCGGCTTTTCGCCGCCGACGGGATAAAACTGCCTCTCCTCTAAAGCCCGAAGCAGCTTGACCTGGATGGAAAGCGGCATGTCGCCGATCTCATCCAGAAATAGCGTTCCGTGGTTCGCCTGGGTAAAAAGACCCTTAGTGCTCTTGACCGCTCCGGTAAACGCGCCCTTCTCATGACCGAAAAGCTCGCTCTCGAGCAGAGTTTCTGGAATCGCGGCGCAGTTGATTGCGACGAAAGCTTCGTCTTTGCGGTCGCTCTGAAGATGAATCGCCTTCGCGATAAGCTCTTTGCCGGTGCCACTTTCGCCGTTGATGTAAACGGTGGAATCGGTCTTGGCGATGCGCGTTACCGCCTCCAGCACTTTTTGCATCTTATCGCTTTTCGCGACGATGTTCGCAAAATCGTATTTTTCCTTTAACAGTCCGCGCAGCCGTTCGTTCTCTGTAGCGAGCTTGCAACTCTCGAGGGCCCGGCCGATCTGTAGAACCAGTTCGCGTGGATCGAAAGGTTTGGTCAGGTAGGTGTAAGCGCCCCGTTTCATCGCTTCCACCGCCCCTTCCACACTGGCATGCCCGGTCAGAATGATCACTGGAATGCCCGGATAGGCGGCATGCAACTTTTCCATCAAGGTCATGCCGTCTTCGTCCGCAAGCCTGAGGTCGACAATTGCAAGATCGAAATTCTGCGCCTTGGCCGCATCGAGCGCTTCCTGATACCCAAGCGCCACTGTGACGTCGTAATTGCTCGCGGCCAAGCGGGTCTTCGCTAGCTCGAGCAGATTTTTATCGTCATCGACAACTAAGATTTTAGCTGCAGGCATATGAGTCACTCTCGTCCGCGAGCTTACTAGAGAACTTACCTAAGCTCGACTGTGTAGGTCGATTTTTAAGCAGTCAATTCCTGGGAGCGGATTCAGACCTGTCAGTTGTGTGCCATTACCTGGCACGCTCTTCTTACCGTGACCAGGGATGTGTTAGGGCCGCGATTTCACCGCTCCGATAATGAGCAAGGCGATGCCGCCCGCCAGCGATAGCCCTCCCACAAGTGGTGGAAGCGGGATCGTCTTCTCACGGTCGGCGGTCGCTTGGAGCGGGCCGACATCCAGAATCTTCTCGCGTTTAGTATAAGTAATCCCCTGATAAGCCAGAGCCAAAACACCGAGTACAACCAGAACTATTCCTAGGACCATTACGGATCGACTTTTCATGATCGGCTCCTCGAAGAACTGAGGCTCACATGCTGAGTTATCCGCCGCTGCAAACCGCGCCGGCTCACAAAAGGACATTGATGCCCACTATCAATCTATGTGCCAAATACTCAGTGCAGGTAATTGCTTGTTTTTACAGGCCACCGAGATGGGTGCTGAGAGAATAACGCAAACTTTCGAGGGCGTTTTACTTACATGAAGGAAATTTCCTATAGCTAGGTTGCATCTTGCACGCCATGGCTCCAGACCAGTCATTCAGCAGTGATCGAGAATTCGGTAAGTTGGCTCGCATTACAGAGTTTAGCCCGCCCGGTCAATTCCCGATCGATTGACCGCTCTCATGGCATTATGCGCCCGCTTAATAAACCGCTGGTAGCCGAACCATCGTGCATGCTTACGCCGCAGCTTGAACGTCAGTTTGCTTTGGGTTCCTTGAGCAAAAGAGCGAGACCGACAATACCGATAGACACGGTCACAGCAAGCGTCTCCCAGGCCAAGGCATACGACCCGGTGCGATCGATGATATAGCCAAATAGCGGCGTGCCCAAAGTCGCAGCGCCCGAATTGATGGCGATCATCATGCCCAATCCGGCACCGGTTCGGGTTTTACCTGCGATTTCACCGATGAGCGCATAGGAGACGCCTTGATAACCGACGATCGATACACCGGCAAGGAAGAGAATCGGTAGCAAGACATAGTATGATGACTGAGGCTGCAGCGTCCCGAGAATAGCGATCAGAAGCGCGGAAAATATCCCGATCCAGATGAGGACAATTTTACGCCGGCCGTGAAATAAGCGATCGCTGATCACTCCCCAGCCAACGCGGCCCACCATCGCGCCCGCCTGAGTTAATGCCAGAGCCTGGCTCGCCCAATACGGTGAAAATCTCATCACGTCTTTCAAATAAAGGGGGACGTAGGTGATCAACGCCATTTGCCCGACCAGATAAATCGCGGTCGCGCAGCTAATCGGCAGTAGTTGCCACACTTTTAAGCTGGTGGCGTCGGCCGTGGCAAATTCCTGTTCGGCGCTGCGCTCGCAGTCAACATTGAACGGCTCGCGCCAAAGCCGCGAGAAAACAAACCCAAACAGGAAATTGATAGCGCCCAGTGCCGCCAAGGAGCCGCGCCAACCGATAATCAGCACAAGCGAAGGCGCCAGCACTGCCGCCAAGACGCCGCCCGCCGGCACTCCGGTCTGTTTGATCCCCATTGCGGTCGCCCGCTCATCGCGTTCAAACCAGGTCATAACGCCAATCGTCGAGGCCGGATTAAGAAAGCTATAGCCGCATCCGGCGAGAAAAAAACTGGCGCAGCCCCACTCGAAGGAGGGCGATAATGCGGCAGCCATGATGCAGATGCCTAGAAACAGGTGCCCTTTGAACGTTGTGCTGCGCACGCCGAACCGGTCGGCCAGCCAGCCCGTGGCGAACGACGCGCCCGTCATTGCCAGATAGAAAGAAGAAAAAAACAGGCCCACTTGCGCGCGCGAGAGCTGCAACTCATCTTTGTAAAAAGGCGCCAATGTGTTGATGCCATATTGAGCCGACGCGCCGATAATATGAGAGATGCTGATCAGCGCCAGGATCGTCCAGCGGAACCGATCGCGCCGCACGGCTGATTGAGGCATGAATACTAATTTAGTCGAATACAGTTGCAGAATAGGCGGTCGCGTCGATGAACGCCTCGATGACGCTCGGACCTTTGAGCGTAAACGCCCAGTCGAGCGCTGCAGCGAACTGCTCGGCGTTTTTTGCCGCACGGCAGGGCACACCGAAGTAGTGCGGCGGTGATTCCGGCGGCGCGCCGAGATACACGCCGGAAAGGGAATAAGTTTTCCGCTCTTGCTTGACTTTCATTAATCCGAGCCAGCCGTCGTTCAATACAATCACCGGCACGTGTAAGTTCTGCCGGCGCGCTAAGCTGAGCTCGCCCGCAGTCATTTGAAAACAGCCATCGCCAACGACTGCTGCCACAGAGGCGTCCGGGTGAACCAGCTTCGCTGCATAAGCCGCGGGCATGCCGTAACCCATCGACGACCAGCCGTTGGTGGCGAGCAGGGTATGCGGTAAATCGGTGCGCCATTGTGTCGCAATCTGATGCGTATGGGCGCCGACATCGTAGGCGAGAATGCCGTCGACCGGCAGCCTGTCACGGAGAATATCCAACACATGATATGCCGCGAACCCTTCGGTGGCCGGACGCAACGCGCAATCGAGGTTTCTACGATGCTCCTGGATTTCGGCTGCAGTCCACTCGGTGGTGGCGGGCTCCAGTCTGGCGATGGCGCAAATAGCGGCATCGAGATCACACGGCGAGTTCCAGACAAATCGCAACGCGCCCGCGGCGTCGGCCGCTTCCGTATCGACATGCAGAATCGGTCGATTCCCGACCCACTCTTCATAATTGATCTCGATGGGATCATAGCCGATGGCGATGATTAGATCCGCGCGATCGATGAAGCGCTTTACATCTGTCCGCCGCGCTCGCCCGATCACACCTACGGCGTTGCGGTGATTTTCCGGCAAAAAACCCTTGGCGTGCATCGTCGTTGCAAAAGGCAACCCTTGGCGCTCGATGAACTTCAATAGCTGATGCGCCGCACGGCTGCGCGTAAAGCTAAGACCGGTGATCACCAGCGGTCTTCGCGAAACCCTCAACGAGTCCTGGACGACCTTCACAATTTCAGAGGAGCGATCTTGAAGCACGGCGGGGCTGGTTTCGGCTTTGCTGCATTCGACAGCGTCAGCCAATGCAACGTCTTCCGGAAAGTCGAGATGCACCGGCCCGGGTGGTTCTTGACTGGCGAGCGTCATGGCTCTCTGGATCGACTGAGCCACAGAGTCCTGGCGCAAGCTAATGGAGGCTTTGCTCAGAGGTCTAAATAGCTCGTGGTGATCGATGCGCATTTGAATGCGCCGCCGCAGCCAACCGCTCGGAACGTTGCAGGTCAATGCAAGCACCGGCAATCGATCCAGCCAAGCGCAACCAACACCGGTAGTTAAGTTGGTGGCGCCGGGACCGACGGTGGATACGCACACACCGGGAATCCTGGTCAGGTATCCCACCGCGCTGGCCATGAATCCCGCCGACGTCTCGCTCGCCGTGAGAACAAATTCTACCGAGCTTCGGCGCAGCGCCTCGATCAACGGCAGGACCGGCCCGCTGGGAACGCCAAACACCCAACGCACCCCGGCTTCTTCGAACGCGCGCGCAATCAAATCGCTGTTGTTCAATGAGTAGGATCCTCGTCGAGGATAGAAAATCGAGGCTAGAGGGTAACGCTCCTCGATTCGCCATTCCCGATCTCTATTCAATTACCGATACGCACGGTATCGATTGCGTCTTGCAAGGCGCGGATGATCGACAAAGCGGTGAGCTTGCCGGTTTTGGGGTTTTCACTGGGAACGTTTTCGATATGCACGTGTAGTTTGCCGAACTCCCCTTCGACGTCGATATCGTGGCAATTGCGCAGTAAACCGGGTACGGCGAGGATGCGAACGCGGGTCTGATCGGCGCCGATGCCCGCCAGGCTGACGGCTGCCGTCACATTGACGTTCGCGGGGAAACCGCGGCAAGCCTCACGTGCCGAGCCATAAAAGATCTCCTTTTCGTGCTCCAAACCGGCCAGCGAAATACCACGCTCGGTCAAGTAAGGCGCTCCGTCCAGTCCTGCGGGAGGCTTTCGCGTGGTATGCGTCACATGCTCGATCTGGCCGACGGACGCTGATTTAATGCCATCCAATCCGGCGATGGCACCGGAGGGAACATACAGACGGCAGCCGGTCTGGCGCGATTGCTCGAGGATCTCAGGATGGTCGAGCAATGCTCCGACACTGATCACCATAAGGTCTTTTTTCGCCGCGAACACTTTTTTTGCCAATTCAGCGACGATCCCGCCTCCCGCCGCTTCGACCACTAAATCCGCGCGACCAATGAGCTCTTCGAGAGATCGATAGGGTGGCGGGTTTTTCAATGAGCCGAGAAAGTCGCGCGCACTCCCTTCGCTCCGACTAGTCACCCCCGCTATGGGCGCCGAAATCTTGCCGCTGTGCGCGGCTTGAATGAGCGCTTTGCCGATCGCTCCACAACCCACAATGCCGATCTGTGTCATCGAAGTTCTCCCGCACTCTGCTTTATCGTGAACGGTTTTTCCGGTCAACGCGACGGCGACAACTGGTAAAGCATCCAGTAAACGATCACACCGGTGACCGAGACGTAAAGCCAGACGGGAAAAGTCCAGCGGGCGATGCGCCGATGCGCCGAGAAATTTTCGCCAAGCGCGCGGCGCAAGGTGATCAGCGCCAAGGGCACCACCGCGGCAGCGAGAATCGTGTGGCTCAAAAGGATCGTAAAATATAAAGGCCGCACCCAACCCTGCCCTTTAAACGGCACCGAACCCACCTGGTAATGGTAGACGAGATAAGAAATCAAAAACAGGATCGAGCAAGCGAAAGCGATCAGCATGCAAACCCGATGGGGCTCGCGCTTGCCGGATCGGATGAAGAGAAAACCACTAAAAAGAAAAACGGCGCTGAGACTGTTCAGCGCCGCGTTCAGGCTTGGCAGATCCGAGACAGAGATCAATGGGGAAAGATGTCCGGCATCAGCATCAGAATCAGGAAAACGCACAGAACGAACGGCGCCAACGCGACCACCGCGAGAGTTCGCTTCTCGAATTTTAGATGCATGAAATGCATGGCCACCAAACTGGCCTTCCACACGGCAAAAATCACCAGCAGCGCCACGAGCAGCATTTTTGGCAAGCCCATATAAACGATCGCGACTTCCACGATCGTGAGTACCAGGAGAACGTAGAACACCTTAATATAGGCAGATGTGGAATGAGCAGTTGAGGTCATCTCTGTCCCTTACGGCTTACGTTATATGAGATAGACAAATGTAAAGATCAATATCCAGACGAGATCGACGAAGTGCCAGTATAAGCCGGCGATCTCCACGTGTTTGGCTTCGTAGCGGCCGCGATTAACCGCAGCCAGCACGCAGCTGTTATAAATAACCCCGCCGGTGACGTGCATGCCGTGAAATCCCGTCAGAATAAAAAATGTCGTGGCAAAAAGATTATTGGAAAAAGAGATACCCGCCTCCGGCAAGCGATGCGTCAGCAGGTGGGTCCATTCGTACGCCTGACAGCCCAGGAACATGAGTCCGCCTAAAATCACCAGTCCGAGAAATTTATTGAACTTCGGTTTGTTGTTTTCCTGAATCGCCGCCAGCGCCAACACCATCCAGACGCTGCTAACAATCAGGAGAAACGTCATGAAGGCGGTCAGATTGATGCCGAGAACGTCTTTGGGTACCGGCCAACTACTGCTCGCATGGCGCAAAATTCCGTACCCGACAATCAAACAGCCAAAGGACATAGCGTCGCCGGCAAGAAACAACCACATGCCGAGCTTGCCCCAGCTCTCGGGGGTCAAGGGGGTCTCTTGAGGCTCTGCTCCGATGTGCAGCACAGCCGCTTCGCTCATCGTCCGCTCTCCTCAGGATTCCAAGTCAAGTGAACCAGGGGTTCGACACCGTCGCTTTTTTCTCGCGTCGCAGCCGAGCGCCGATACGTGTAAAAGAGCCACGCCGCGATCGAACCCATCACAGCATAGGGCGCCGTCATGAGAAATAAGACGCTCCAGTTATAAGCGTCTGCTGTCGGCCCGGTGTCGCCCGCCCAGCAGACGGCACAAGCCCATGACGCGCTCGAGCGAGCCAGCAACGACAGTCCAAACACAAGCGATAGGGAAATAATTTTTTTCGTCATAAAAAATTCCAATCGCAAGTTAGCCTATCGACTTTCCAGTGTCAACAATTCGATCAGTAAAGATAGACCAAGCCGTAGAGCAAAGGCCACAGGGCAACCACAAACACCCAGTACATGCTGCAGGTCTGCAGTCCGACGTAGTTCTGGCGTGTGTATTTTCCCGCTGTTGCCTTACGCCACACGACCAGCAACCACATCAAAGCGCCGAAAACATGAAGTGCGTGACAGCCGATGATCGTGTAAAAGAGCCCGCCGTAAATGCTGCTCGATAACGTCAACCCGAAATGAAGCAAGCGCAACCATTCGAATCCCTGGATCGATAAAAACATCGCACCTGCCGCTGCGGTCCATGACAATAGCCGCACAAGCCGCGAGCGATCGCCGCGTTGTATCGCTTTCAAGCCGAGTCGAATCGTGATCGCACTGGCGAGCAAAATTACCGTGTTGACACCGGTGACTTCGATCGGCAGCCGCGGTTGAAAAGGCGGCGGCCAT
>DATIEH010000402.1:0-3778 GCA_035455905.1 Binatia bacterium
CGGACAGTTGAGCCTCTGGGCATTGGGTATGAGAACCGGCGCTATGCTCGCGATGGCCGAGCAGATGGATCGCTGCGGTTTCGAATCGATGGAATTCTTCGGCTTCGCCGGCTACATCAAAATGGTCCGTGAGCATAAAGAGAATCCGTGGGACTGGATGGGATTGGGCGCGAAGAAATTTCACCGCACCCGGCTGCGGTATCACGGCGGGCTCGCGACCGGCTTCGAGAAAATACCGCGTTCAGTGCGCTTGCTGATGATCGAGCGGGTGGTCGCGCATGGCATCACCCTGACCCGATCGTCGGATCCGTGGAACGATTACGAAGCTGCGGCCGCGGAAATCGCTGCGCTCAAAAACCTCGGCATGGACGTGGTCATCAACATCATCTATTCAGTTTCACCGCGTCACACCGATGAGTATTATGCGGAGCGCGCGCGCCAAGCCGCGGCGATTCGACCCTATCGAATTTGCTTCAAAGACGTGGGTGGATTACTGACTCCCGACCGCGCGCGCACGTTGATTCCTCTCGTTCAACAGAATATCGGCAATGTGCCGCTGGAATTTCACGGCCACTGCAATAACGGCTTGGGACCGTTCAACTATCTGGAGGCGATGAAGCTCGGCGTCGATACACTGCACACGGCGATCCCCCCACTGGCCAACGGCTCGTCCCAGCCGTCAATCTTCAACATCGCCGCCAATGCCCGCGCGCTCGGATTCAAGCCGCTGGTGGACCTCGAGGCAGTCAAGCCCGTCGAACAGTATTTCACCTACATTGCCAAGCGTGAAGGTCATCCGATCGGCGCCCAGCGGGAGTACGATCATACGCAGTATCTGCATCAAGTTCCCGGCGGAATGATCTCTAACCTGCGCCATCAGTTGCGTACCATGGGCATGGAAGATCGGCTGCAGGAAACGCTGGAAGAAGCAGGGCGGGTGCGCGCGGAATTCGGCTATCCCATCATGGTGACACCGCTGGCCCAATTCGTCGGCAGTCAGGCGGCGGTCAACGTTATTACCGGCGAGCGCTACAAAGAAGTGACCGATCAATCCATTCAATACGCGCTTGGCCATTGGGGTAAAGAAGCGCCGGCCGTTATGGATCCGAACGTCAAGGACAGGATTCTCAACCGTCCTCGCGCTAACGATTGGCGCAAATGGTCGCCGCCGGATCTGTCTTTGAAAGAAGTGCGGCAAAAATTTGGCGGCCCAGGAGTATCGGATGAAGAATTAGTTCTGCGAATAATCGCCGGCGAGGACGCCGTCAAAGCGATGCTCGCTGCCGGAGCGCCGAGGGAATACGTGAGCGCGAGACAACCGTTGGTGAAGCTAATCGGCGAGCTGGCGAAACGGAAAGATTGTAGTCAAGTCTACATTCAAAAGGGCGACATAATTCTGCGCCTAGAAAAAACATCAAACCGTCCTCGCTGGAAGACCGCGCACTAACACTATGCCATTTCCCCGTCAACCGATTCGCTTGGTGGGCAACTATTCAGTCTTTGAATTGGCTTGCTGAAGCGGCGGCTTGCAAAACTGCCCCGAATATTTTCGCCAAACCGGGCTTTGATCGGGCAATTGCGTGTGGTGTATATATCGTGCCGGAGGCAGGTCTAGCAAAAATTTCCATCGATCGCGAAAGGAGCACATGGAAACGATAAGGGGATTGCGATTGCATTTCGTTGCGACGGCATTCGCAGTACCCATGATCATGTGGCCATACGGACTGAGCAGCCAGCAGAGCGCGGCCGTGCGTATCGACAGCGACGATCTCGGTGGTGTCGTACGCAGCGCCAAGGGGCCGGAAGCCGGTGTGTGGGTCATCGCTGAGACCACCGATTTGCCGACGCGGTTTGCCAAGATCGTCGTGACCGATGACCAAGGCCGCTACGTCATTCCGGATCTGCCCAAGGCCAATTATAACGTCTGGGTGCGCGGCTACGGTTTAGTCGACTCGCCGAAAGTGAAAGCGACGCCGGGAAAGCCGCTCGACTTGAAAGCGGTGGTGGCGCCCAATGAAGCAGCGGCGGCGCAATATTATCCGGCGATTTACTGGTACTCGATGATGAAGGTCCCTGATAAGAATGAATTCGGCGGTACGGGTAAAATCCCTGCAAATGTGACTCAGGGCGAGTGGCTTACCCATATGAAAAATAGGAGCTGCATAGGGTGCCACCAGTTGGGTCAACTGTCCACGCGTACATTTCCGAAAAACGTGCCTTACCCGCTCGGTAAATTCACCACCTCGGAAGAGGCATGGTTGCGTAGAATACAGTCAGGACAGGCTGGCGAGCTGATGTTCGGGACGATCGTGAAGGATCTCGTCGCCGCTCCGATCAAATACCTCGCCGACTGGACCGATCGCATTGCTAAAGGCGAGCTGCCCCACGCCAAACCGCCGAGACCTCAAGGTGTGGAGCGGAATATCGTCGTAACAACCTGGGATTGGCTTGACGAAAAACATTACCTGCACGACCTGATCGCGTCGGATCGACGTTATCCAACGGTCAATGCTTACGGTCCGCTGTACGGTTCCGCGGAGTACAGCACGGACATGATTCCGATTCTCGATCCGGTTAAGAACCGCGCGAGCCACATTGTCGCGCCGATTCGCGACGCCAACACGCCCGAGGCGCTCGGGCCGGGACATGCAGCAAGCGATAAACCGATGCAGCCGTCGCCCTACTGGGGCACAGAAAAAATTTGGGACACCAAGGCGAATAATCACAACGGCATGTTCGACAAGAAGGGACGCGTCTGGTTTGCGGCGAGATTCCGCGACGCCAACAACCCAGCCTTCTGCAAGAAAGGATCTAATCATCCATCGGCCGAGCTTTTCCCGCTGGAGCGAACCAACCGCCAGCTAACGATGTACGATCCCAAGATGGGTGAATACCGATACATTGATACCTGCTTTGGCACTCATCATTTGCAGTTCGGCTATGACGCCAATGAAACCTTATGGACTAGTGGCGGAGGTCCGGTGGTAGGCTGGGTCAATACCAAGATGCTCGACGAAACCAGCGATATCGCGAAATCGCAAGGCTGGACCGCGCTCGTTCTCGACACCAATGGCAATGGCAAGCGCGATGAATACGTCGAGCCCAATCAGCCCGTGGATCCAACCAAAGACAAACGCATCGGTGCTGGTTTTTATGCCGTCATGCCGAGCCCGGTAGATGGCTCAGTCTGGGGTACTTTCTGGAGTTATCCGGGAGCGATCGTCCGGCTCGTTCCCGGGAGTAATCCGCCGGCGACCGCGCTAGCAGAAATTTACAACGTGCCGTTACCCGGCTTCGGCCCGCGCGGTGGCGATATCGATAGCAATGATGTTGTGTGGGTGTCGCTGGCGAGCGGCCATCTCGGCAGCTTCGATCGCAGGAAATGTAAGGGACCGCTTAACGGGCCGAAGGCGACTGGTGATCATTGTCCCGAAGGTTGGTCTTTTTACAAGTACCCGGGTCCCGGCTTCGAGGGTATTGGCGATAACAGTGCAGAGGCGAGCTATTACTCATGGGTGGATCAACACGACACCTTCGGCCTGGGCGAAAACGTGCCAATGTCCACCGGTAACCTAAACGACGGTCTCATCGCTATGAAAGACGGCAAGATGATTGTGCTTCGGGTACCCTATCCCATGGGCTTTTACGCCAAGGGCTTCGATGGGCGCATCGATGATCCCAAGGCCGGATGGAAAGGGCGCGGTCTCTGGACCACAAGCGGCGACCGCACGCCCTGGTTGAAGGAAGGGGGCAAAGGGGCGAAACCGATTGTCGTGCA
>DATIEH010000403.1:0-6013 GCA_035455905.1 Binatia bacterium
GAGAATTCCTTCTCGCTGCATTCCGGCTTTTTCCATGACCCGAGACGAAGCGATGTTGTCGACATCGCAAACCGCCCAGATGCGATAAATCTGCTTCTGCTTGAGCGCCCAGTGCACCAATCCCCGAACGGCTTCCGTCATATAGCCGTTGCCCCAGTAAAGCCGCGCCAGAACGTAACCAAGCTCCCATTTTTCATCGGTCACGCGCGCGATCATCATGCCGATTACCTGCTTGTCTTCGTTCCGCTCGATGACCCAATGAAATGCCTTGCCGATATCCCAGGCGAGCTGACACATGCGCATATACTGCCGAGTCTCATCGAGATCCTTGTGCGCGCGCCAACTGACGTACCTGGTCACTTCCGGATCTTGCGCGTACTGGCGAAAAATCGCCTCAGCATCGGAAATTTTTGCTTTTCTCAGTCGTAAACGTTCAGTCTTGAGAATCTTGGGCGGGTGTATCACGCTCGGAGAGTCCGACTAGGCATGATTGCCGAGTTTAGGGTCACCCCGAAAAATATTCAAGAGATTGGACGCGCTTTAGGTTCTCTGCGTCAAATATCCTTCTGCATGCTCTTTTCCGAGCAACATGCGCGCGCCAAGCTTGTGATCTTGATGTTCTGTGTGATGAGTTATTCCCAGGTACTCTGCGACGTCCGCTTACCGGGTGCCCAGCTCCTTCAGCGCCTCGCGCAAATAACTCTGGTCCACATACTTCACGGGTCTCGGCACCGGTCCCTTTGATTGTGTCTGCTCCCAGTAGATTTGAGTGACGATCTGCAGCCCGTCCAGGTTAATATCACCGTTCGGATCCCAGGTGCGCGTAGACGTATAGAAGTCCCAGCCACGGAGCGCATGCTCCGGTTTAAGCTTCATCTCTTTGGCCAGAAGATCGGCTCCAGCCTCTTTGTTGCGATACAGCCAATGCATGGTTTCCGCCATCGCCTTCATGACGCGCACAAGCACGGGACGGTTTTTCTCGGCCCACGAGCGCTTGGTCGAAAGCGCTGCGAGTTGATAATTCGGGATCACATCGATAAAGCGGCCGATCTCGTTGAACCCGTGCTCCTCCGCCGCATAGTTGACCGGCAAAGATAACGCAGCAGCATCAATTTGTCCGCTAAGCAGTGCTGCATAGGTCTGCGGTGTACCGCCGATGACAAGCAGCTTGTAATCGCGCGGATATTCGAGTCCCTTGGCTTTTAGGACTTGCCGGAGCGCAAAGGTTACCCCAGATGTGAGGCTGATCGCGCCGAAGGTTGCGCCGCGCAGGTCAGCATAACTCTTGAATTTCTTCGCGGCCATGATCGACTGTGAGAGTCCGTTGATAATACCGCCGACGATCACCAGATCGAGGCCTTTTTCGATTGCAGCAATCGGCGCATCGGACGCGCTACCGGCGATTTCAAGGGAGCCTCCGGCCAACGCTTGAATCCCCACGTCCGAGGCGCGAATGACGACCAGCTCGACATCGAGCCCCTGCCGTTCAAAGAATCCCTTTTGCGAAGCAACCCAGAGCGGTCCATAGCCGAAAGTCTTGGTCGCAGAGCTTATGCGCAGCTTCACTTTTTCCTGAGCATGCGCGGCTGCGGACTGAAACAGCACCATCAAAACGAAAATGACCGAAAGCTTTCTTCCAATCACAACTGCCTCCAGCTCAACCAGGAATTAAACGTTTGAAGTAATTACGTAAGGACTTCTTCGTTGCGCCAGCTGTCAATCGTCGCCCGATCATAGCCGAGAATGTCCATGAGAATGGATTCGTTGTCCGAGCCTAACCGATTGGGCAAGCGCAAGGGGTCCTCGGTTGCACCGCGGAACATAAACCCGCTGCGCGGAATTTCAAATGGCCCGATCAGCGAATCGGCGAAAGGCGAGAAATAGTTTCTGTGACGGAGCTGCGGATCTTTGAGTAAGTCGGCGCCCGTCTGCACGACTCCGGCAGGAACGCCGGCACCTTGCAAATGATGCATCACTTCTTCAGCATCTCGCGCTTGGGTCCAATCCTCAACGATGCGGTCGAGCTCGACGCGATGGTCTAGACGCGCGGACAAATCGGCGAACCTTGCCTCTTTGAGCAATTCGTCTCTACCGATTGCACGGCAGAAAGCTCGCCACTCGTCGTCATTGCGCACTGAAACCACGCACCAGCGGTCTTCGCCTTTGCAGCGGTAGCAGCCGTGCGGCGCCGCAGCTTCGTAGTAATTGCCCTTGGGCTGCGGATCATCGCCATTGACGGAAGTTTCCAAGTACGTCGTGCCGAGCACGGCGGCGGTACTTTCGATCTGCGCCAGATCGATGGTGACCCCCTTGCCGGACCGGCGGCTATTAAGTAGCGCGGCGACGAGCAGCGTCGGTCCCATGACGAAGCCCAGGTGATCAGGATAGACGCCCTGACTACCGATCGGACGATCTTGCTCCGGATGATTCCACAAATACGTGATTCCCGAAAAAGCCGTCAGGTTGAATCCCCAAGTCCCGTAGTTGCTCTTCGGTCCCTCGCTGCCGAAACCGGGTAGCTTCACGATGACCAGTTTGGGATTTGATTTTCTGAGCTCGTCGTCACCCAAACCCAACTTGTCCAGAACTCGCGGGCGAAAATTTTGCAGTACGGCATCGGATTTACCGGCGAGCTCGCGAATCAGGCGCGCACCGGTCGGATGCTTTAGATTCACCGCGAGAGATCGCACGCCGAGATTACATTCGATAAACCGCGGCGCCGCATCGATGTCCTTGTGCTGGCCGTAGTGGCGAAAGGTATCCAAGCCGCCCTTCTTGGACTCGATCTTGATAACCTCCGCTCCGTAGGAGGCAAGCAATCGTCCCGCATAAGGGCCGGCATAACCGGTCGTGAAAGCCAGAATGCGAACGCCTTGAAGAATCTGGTTGGGCGACATGGAATTAAGAAGGGGCCTCGTCCATACTCAGCCCCAACTCGGCACGCAGTATTTCATCGTTGTGTTGTCCTAACAGCGGTGCGGGCATTGGACCGCCGCGCGCGCCATCGACCATGAAGCAATTTCCCGGTTGCAGAAAGGTCCCAAGAATAGGATGCCTGACGGTGCCGAAGAACCCGCGCGCCAAGATATGCGGATCTTTCATGAAATCCGACGGTGAATTCACCGGCAATCCCGGAATGCCGTTTTTCTGGAACAGCTCGGCCAGCTCTTCTTTGAGAAAACGCGACGTGAATGTAGTCACTTGGGCATTGATGTAATCCGCATGCTGTCGGCGCAAGTTGCTGTTGATCCATTTTGGATCGTCGAGCGCGGGGTCGTGATCGTTCCAGATTCGCAATAGCAGCGGCCAGTGGTTTTGAGTAACGAACAGTGCGATCCAGCCGTTTTTGCACTGGAACAAGTTCGCCGGCGCGTTGTGCTGGTGCTGGCTGCCGGCCCGTTTCATCACCCGGCCTTCGGCCGAATAGTTGAACGCGACATGTTCATGGAGCGCCATGCTCGCTTGGATTGACGTGTCGATCCATGCACCGATGCCGCGCGTCTCGCGCTGCCACAGCGCGAGCATGACACCATAACAAGCGAAGAGGCTGGCATAATAGTACGACTGAGTTTCCGGCGGATTGCACGGTTTCATGGCCGGATCGCCGCTAATGTAGAGCAAACCACCCATGGCATTACCGACGATATCCGGTGTCTTGTAATGCGCGTACGGTCCCTCTTGGCCAAAGCCGCTGACAGAGACCAGGATCAGTTTCTTCTGCTTTTCGATCAGATCGTGGTAGCCGAGATCGTGCGCCTCAAGATATCCCGGCTCGAAGCTTTCTAGCACGACATCCGATCGGCCTAGCAGCTCAAGAAATGCCTTTCGTCCGAACTCTTGGGTGATGTCCAGAGTTACGCTGCGCTTCCCCGCATTGAGGTAGGCGAAGCGCAAGCTGCCTTCGCCATTCTTCCGATCTTTGGCAAATGGCGGCTCCCATCGCGCCAAGTCGCCCCCCGGCGGCTCGAGTTTAATCACATCCATGCCCAGATCTCGGAGCATCTTGCCGCAAAACGCGCCCATGGAAGAGCTCAGATCGAGCACGCGGTAACCGGACAGGAGTGAAGTGGGTTCTGAATTGGTCATCGGAGTACTGAAGTACTGCAGTGTTGGAGTGTTGGGCATTCGACCCATTACTCCATCACTCCACCACTCTAATTATCATCCTTTGTGATTTTTAATGATGTGCTGCGCCAAACGCCAGCGAAGCACCTCGGGCGTGCCTTCGGTGATGCGAATGCTTCGTACCTGGCGGTACCACCACTCCAGCGGCAGCTCGCGCATCAATCCCAAACCGCCATGCACTTGAATCGAGCGGTCAACGACTCGACTCGCCATCTCCGCGCATTGGATCTTTGTCATGTAAGAGAGCTGACGGACGTCTTCATCGCGGTCGTGACGCCAGGCGCACTCGTAGACCATCAATCGGCATGCATGCAACTCCATAGCGGAGTCTGCGATCATGAATTGAATCGCCTGGCGGTCGGCCAAGGGCCGTCCGAAAGTGGTTCGCACTTTGGAGTACTCGATCATCATGTCGAGAGCGCGCGAGGCGATGCCCACCGGGCGCGCGCCGTGGCCGCGGATCCGGCCCTCTTGAATCCAGCCTTGCGCGATCGAAAACCCCTCGCCTTCTTTGCCGATCATGTCGGCTGCCGGGACGCGGACATTCTCGAAATGAATCTGGCCCGGCGTGTCTCCCATCATGGTCGGCCAAAGCCGCTCCAGGGTCACGCCGGGCGCTTTCATATCGACGATAAAACAACTGACCCCGCCGCGGGCGCCCTTTTGCGGATCTGTCACGGCAATGACTTGCGCGTAGTCGGCATTTTTTGCGCCCGTAATGAACCGTTTGGTGCCGTTGATTCGATAGTAATCGCCCTCTCGCACGGCACGGGTCTTCATGCCCGCTGGATCACTGCCCGCATCCGGCTCCGTCTGAGCGAAGCAAATCCGTTTCTCGCCGCGAATCACGGGAAACAGAAAGCGGTTTTTTTGCTCTTCGTTGCAATGAAACAGAACCGGCCGGACCTCCGGGCCGAAAATCGGCGCATAACGAAACGGAATCGCCACCGTACGCGCGACTTCTTCCATGATCACGCACCGGCTCATCAGATCGAGGCCGGCCCCGCCGTATTCTTGCGGCACATCGAGCAGCCACAAACCGATCGCCTTGGCTTTTTCCTGCAGCGGCTTGATGTACTGCTCGGGCATGTCTTCGCCCTCGGGCCGGCATTCGCGCTCGAGCGGGATCAGCTCGCGGTCGACAAACTTGCGCACCGTGTCTTTTAAAAGTTTTAGCTCTTCAGGTAGATCGAAATCCACGGTTACACCAACTTTATCCTTTTCCGTACCGGATAGATCGACAAGACGACGACAAAAAATCCCCCTCTTTCCCCCTTTGACAAAGGGGGACGAAGGGGGATTTGTCGCGCGAGTGACTGAACCAACAATTTACTTTGCGCTGCGACTATACTCGCCGAGCCCGGGCCGATAGGTCTTTTTATCGAGGAACTGTTCCATTCCGGTCTCGCGGCCTTTCTCCGGATCGGTGAGACGGAGCGCCGTGCCTTTAGCGCTCATGTAGTCTTCCGCCTGAGCGTAATCCATGGTGCGGCAGTACTTGTAAACTTCCTTGGCGGCGCGCAGCACTTGCGGGTTTTTCTTCATCAACTTCTGCGCCAGACTGATCGTCTCCTCGCGCAGCTTCTCTTTTGGCACGGCATAGTTGATCAGCTTCATTTCCGCGGCTTTTTTGCCATCAAAAGGATCGCCCGTCATGATGTACCACATGGCGTCCCGGTAAGACATCGCATCGGCGAGCACCCGACTCACCAAGCCGCCGGGGAAAATACCCCAGTTAACCTCGCTCAAGCCGAAGGTGGCATCTTCTGCAGCAATGGCGAAATCGCATGCGATCAGCGGAGTGAAAGCGCCGCCGAAACAAAAGCCATTCACCATAGCGATCGTCGGCTTGGGGAAGTAAAAAAGCCGGCGCCAACGCCATTCTTGA
>DATIEH010000404.1:0-5002 GCA_035455905.1 Binatia bacterium
ACTCGATGCAATCCGGGTGAAATCTTTAAAGCCGCCCGCGCAGTATTTTTTCAAATCCACACCTGGCAAGGGAGCGCGCTCGAGGGTGTTCACGAGAGCATAGACCAGTACATGCGGCAAATGGCTAATGACCCCGAGCAGACGATCATGAATTTCGGGCGACATGATCTCCACCTCGGCACCGACCTTCCGCCACAATACGGCGATTTTTTTGAGTGCCTTCCGATCGGTTTTTCTGGTGGGTGTCAGCACGCAACGATGGCTCACGAACAGGTTTGGGCGAGCTGCCTGCGCGCCCCACTGTTCGCTGCCGGCGATCGGATGACCCGCGACGAATGGAATTTGCCGTGGCAGTATGCGTTCCATGCCGCGCACGATCTCGCCTTTGACGCTGCCGACATCGCTGATGATGCAACCCGGTTCGAGTCGAGGCAGAAAAGCTTTGGTTAGCGGAACGATGGTTTCCACCGGAGTTCCCATCATAAGGAAATCGACACCGGCAGGAAATTCATCATCGCGGAGAAAATAACGATCGATCAGCCCCATCTTTTTTGCCGTGCGCAGGTTGGCTTCGCTGCGACCGAACCCGATAATCTGGTTCACCATCCTGCGCCGCCGCATGTCCAGGGCCAGCGAGCCACAGATCAAGCCGACTCCGGCCATGACCATTTTTTTAAAAATTATCGCCATGAATTAGCTCTGCGCATTCGCTGCAATCTCTTTACGAAGCTTGGATGAGCCGCTCCAGAGCGCCGATCAGTTTTTGATTTTGCGCCATCGTTCCCACCGTCACCCGTACATGCTCGGGAAATTTGTACCCTACCATGGGCCGAACGATCACTCCTTGCTGAAGTAACCTCTGGAAGACCTCGGGTCCGTTGCCGACGCGAACGAGAATAAAATTTGCTTGACTCGGTACGTACGAGAGACCGAGCCTCGCAAATTCCGTCTGAAGATATTTCACTCCTTGCTGATTGACTCCTAGGCTCCGTTGCACGTGCTCGGTGTCGTCCAACGCCGCCAGCGCGGCCCACTGCGCCGGCGCGTTGACGTTAAACGGCTGGCGCACGCGCTGCATCAAGGCAATGACACCCTTCGCACCAATCCCATAACCGATGCGTAAACCCGCCAGCCCGTACAGCTTCGAAAAGGTCCGCAAGGTCAAAATCGCCGGATGGCGCGCGTGGTAGTCGAGGGAGTTTGGATAATCTGCTTCTTCGACGTATTCGAAATAGGCCTCGTCAACAATGACCAAAACATCGGGAGAAATCCTCTCGAGAAATGCCTGCCAGTCGCGCCTACGGTAAATGGTGCCGGTTGGATTGTTGGGATTGGCGAGAAACACCAGACGGGTCTGAGGCGTAACCGCGTCCGCAATAGCGGCCAGATCATGGGTGAAATTTTTGAGCGGCACGGTCTTGCGCTTGCCGCCGACTGCTTGAACGATCAACTCATAGACGACAAATGCTTGCTCGGCCATGACCGCCTCGTCACCGGCGCGCATGAATGTCCTCGCCGCGAGCTCGATGATCTCGTTGGACCCGTTGCCGAAAATCAAGCGATCGGGCTGGACACCGAGCTTCTGCGCCAGCGCGCGTTTTAAGTAGAAGCAATCGCCATCCGGATAGAGATGGAGCTCCGGCAATCGCTCGCGCAGAACGGCGAGCGCTCGAGGCGAGGGCCCCAAAGGGTTTTCGTTGGAGGCTAGCTTGACTGAGCCGGAAATCCCATATTCACGCTCGACTTCTTCGATCGGCTTTCCCGGCTCGTAAGGAATCAACGAGCGAATATATTCCGGTACGTGTTCGACAATTTTCATCTGCCGCTCGGATAAGAGCCCAAAATTTTCAGAAACAAGCAATTTTTTTCCAGGCCGGCGATCGCCTTCTTGACCGTCTTCTGCTCGCGATGGCCGCGCAGATCGAGAAAAAACAGATATTCCCAAGGCTTGTTTTTTATCGGTCGCGATTCGATCTTCGTCAGGTTGATCCGGCTTCGGGCGAAGGGCTGGAGCATTCGATGCAGCACGCCCGGTTTGTCCTGAACGGAAAACACCAGAGACGTTTTATCATCGCCGCTCGGCTTAGGCTGCAGCTTCCCGATGACCACAAACCGAGTAATATTATTGCTTTGATCTTCGATGTTTGCCGACACGGTCTGCAGATCGTAAACTTCCCTGGCCATCACGCTGGAGATTGCTGCCAAGGAGCCGTCCGCAGCGGCTTTCATTGCCGCATGAGCGGTGCTTGCGACTTCATCGATCGGGATCGACGGGAAGTGGCGCGCGAGCCAGCGTCGGCACTGCGCCAATGCTTGTGGATGGGAAATAATCCCTTTTACATCGGCCGCTCTGCCCGACCGCGACAATAAGTTATGGTGTATCTCCAAAAAAATCTCCGCGCAGATCTGTAGATCCGTATCAACGAGCAGATCGAAGGTGTGAGTAACCGCTCCTTCAGTGGAGTTTTCAATCGGCACAACGCCGAAATCGGCTCGCCCCTGGCTGACTTCCTGAAAAACTTCCGAGATGCTCGCGGTCGACCGCAAGTTGGCTGCAGAGCCGAATTTCTCGCGCGCCGCCAGATGCGTGTAAGTGGCCTCGGCCCCAAAGAACGAGACGTTCAATGGTCCTTCGAGACCTCGGCAACCTGAAATGATTTCCCGGAAAACTGCGCCGATAACCTGCGCCGAGAGCGGTCCGTGGTTCAGTTCACAAACGCGCTCGAGAACTTCCTTTTCGCGATGGGGAGCATAGACTTCTTGATGGTTAACGCTTTTGGAACGGCCGATCTTTTGCGCCAAAGACGCCCGGTCATTTAGAAGGCTTACGATTTTTTCATCAATTTGATCGATTTTATTTCTTAAAACATCGACCGGCTCATTACGGCTCAATGACAACCTCACCCGGCGCAGCCAAGCAAGGCTCAACGCCCTGGCGCCGTCGACGTAAGCTATCTTAATAATTAAACAATTGCAAATAATCATAGGTCCACCGCTTGACTGAAACCCGGTTCTGCCGCTATTCAATTAAAGCGATGGATGAGATTGTGGTCCGGACGGACGAATCAGCGAAAAAGCTTGAGAATTTTTTAAAAAAGGAGTTCCCCGTCGGGTATGTCCGAAAGCTACTTCGGAAAAACGGCGTGCGAATCAATGGTCGACGAGCCAAGGGCGAAGATTTAGTTCGTCCTGGAGATCGCATTCAGCTTTATATCGAATTCGCGAAAAAAGCCTCAGCGGCTCATACCCCGAGCACAAGTCGCGTCAATATCATCTACGAGGATAATTCGTTGCTGGTTATCAACAAACCTGCCGGGGTTGCTGTTCACGAAGGAAAGACCGTGCACAAGAAAGACACGGTTCTGGGCATATTGGAGGCCAATTATCGCGGCACAGATGTCAGACCGCAACTCGTGCACCGTCTCGACAAAGATACATCCGGGTTATTGCTGGTTGCGAAGAATCCCGTGACCGTCAAGGAATTGGAGACCCGCTTCGAACAAGGCGAGGTCGAAAAGGAATATTTCTGTCTCGTTAAAGGCCGGCTACTTTTGCATGAGGGAAATATCGATTTTCCGCTGCAGGGCAGACACGGAACTCCAGTGCATGCGCTGACGCACTACCGTGTCTGCAGGCGGTTTTCGGATACGACCTTGGTGCGCGTGAAAATAGATACCGGTCGGCTGCACCAAATCCGTCTCCATTTCGCCAAGCTCGGTTATCCCGTAGTCATGGACGAGCAGCACGGCGATTTTGCTTTCAACCGGCGCTTTCGCAAACAGTTCGGCTTGAAGCGACAATTTCTCCATGCCGAGAAACTGGCGCTCCGGCATGCTGGAAAACTGAAGGAATGGAGTGCTCCGGTGCCACAGGATTTAACCGAAGTTTTGAAGAAATTATCAAGCGACGAACTCTGAGCGCGGAGCGAAACGGACATCAGCTATAATTTTCTCACCAGCATAATTCCGTCTCGGAATGGCAGAAGCACATTTTCCACACGGGGATCATTCCGAATCCGCTGATTCAGAGCATCAACAACTTTGGTCGCCGAATCTCGCGGATCGACCACGCGGCCGCTGCGGAGCACGTTGTCCAGAATAATCAGCCCACGCGGCCGAACCAATTCGAAGCAGGCGTCGTAGTAAGCGCTATAATTTTCTTTATCGGCATCGATAAAACAAATATCGAATGGACCCCAAATACGTTTGAGGGACTCGAGCGCCGGGCCTAATTTGATTTCAATTTTTTGCGAGTGGGGACTCTCCGCGAAGTAGCGCTTGGCGATTTCAGCATTTTCCGAACTCACCTCGCAGGTGACAACGCGGCCGTCTTTGGGTAGTGCTTCTGCCCAAGCCAACGTGCTGTAGCCAGTGAACATGCCGATTTCAAGAATCCGCCGCGCACCAGTCAGTTGAGCCAACATTTTAAGAAACTGCCCTTCGACCGGACCTACCATCATGCCTGGACTATGGGTTTTCGCATATGTTTCTACCCAAAGTTTGTCATGCAACTCCGATAGGGGCTTGCTACAGCGTTCGGCGTAATCTTCAATACCTATAGGCCTAATATCAAGCATTAGTTTTTCCTAGTGTAATGCCTAAAGTCTGCGCATCCGCGGCGTCTCACGGGCCGGTCAGGCGCATGCCGCCGTCCACCGGCAGAATCGCTGCGGTAACCATGGAAGCTTCATCCGAGGCAAGGTACAAAGCGGCATACGCGACATCCTCAGGCTCGCCAATGCGGCCGATCGGCACGCGAGTTTTATAGCGCGCAAGCTTCTCGGGGGTTGAGGTATCGACCATCGGCGTGCGCGTTGGACCCGGGCAGATACAATTGACGCGGATATGATCTTTTGCGTGATCCATCGCCATCGCTTCGGTCAACCGAACCATGCCCCCTTTCGATGCGCAATATGCGGCTCGCCCTGATTGTCCGAGCATTCCCGAGCGCGCCGCAATGTGAAGAATCACGCCGCCGCCGCGCCGCTTCATCTCGGGAATCG